>NZ_JBHVKN010000332.1:0-3059 GCF_042798075.1 Nocardioides sp. NPDC057772 | reverse complement strand
CCCGGTCCTGGGACAGTGGCGCCGACTCGGCATCCGGGGTCAGCGAGCAACGCTCGCTGGCGCTCGCGCGCTCGTTACCTCGCTGCGCTCCCCTCGGTGTAGTCGTCGTCGGTCTGGCTCCACGAGAAGTGGGCGCGCAGGGCCTTGCCGGTGGCCTCGATCGGGTGACCGGCCTCCTCCTCGCGCAGCTTCTGGAACTCGACCGCACCGTTGTCCTGGTCGGCGATGAAGCGGCTGGCGAAGGAGCCGTCCTGGATCTCGGCGAGCACCTGCTTCATGGTCTCCTTGACCTGCGGGCCGATGACGCGCGGGCCGGAGACGTAGTCGCCGTACTCGGCGGTGTCGGAGATCGACCAGCGCTGCTTGGCGATGCCGCCCTCCCACATCAGGTCGACGATGAGCTTGAGCTCGTGGAGCACCTCGAAGTAGGCGATCTCGGGCTGGTAGCCGGCCTCGGTCAGCGTCTCGAACCCGGCCTGGACCAGGTGGGACACGCCGCCGCAGAGCACGGCCTGCTCGCCGAAGAGGTCGGTCTCGGTCTCCTCGGTGAAGGTCGTCTTGATGACGCCGGCGCGGGTGCCGCCGATGCCCTTGGCGTAGGACTTCGCCAGGTCCCAGGCGGAGCCGGAGGCGTCCTGCTCGACGGCGATGATGTCCGGGATGCCGCGGCCGGCGACGTACTCACGACGGACGGTGTGGCCCGGAGCCTTCGGGGCCACCAGGATCACGTCGACGCCCTCGGGGGCCTTGATGTAGCCGAAGCGCACGTTGAAGCCGTGGCCGAAGACGAGGGTCTTGCCGGCGGTCACGTGGGGCGCGAGCTGGTCGTTGTAGAGACCGCGCTGGTGCTGGTCGGGGGCGAGGATGACGATCACGTCGGCCTCGGCGGCGGCGTCGGCGGGGCTGAGGACCTTGAAGCCCTCCTCCTCGGCCTTCGGGGTCGACTTCGAGCCGGGCTGCAGGCCGATGCGCACGTCCACACCGGAGTCACGCAGGTTGAGCGCGTGGGCGTGGCCCTGGCTGCCGTAGCCGATGACGGCAACCTTCTTCGCCTGGATCAGCGCGAGGTCGGCGTCGTCGTCGTAGAAAATCTCAGCCACGAGGGCTTCTCCTTTAGTTGTGTTTGATAGGGGTTCAGACCGCGGAAGGCGGAGCGGGCACAGCCACGGATCGCAGACTGCGCTCGGAGATCGACCGGGAGCCGCGGCCCATGCCGACCATGCCGGACTGGGAGAGCTCACGGATACCGAAGGGCTCGATGACCCGGAGGAAGTCGTTGAGCTTGCCGGTGTTGCCGGCCAGCTGGACGATGACGGTGTCGGTGGACACGTCGACGACCTTGGCCCGGAAGAGCTGGATGGTGTCGAGCACCTGGCTGCGGGTCTCCGTGGTGGCGGTGATCTTGACCAGCATGAGGGCGCGCTGGACGCGCGACTCAGGCTCGAGCTCGACGATCTTGATCACCTCGACCAGCTTGTTGAGCTGCTTGGTGACCTGCTCGAGGGGTGTGTTCTCGAGATTGACCACGACCGTCATGCGGGAGACCTCGTCGTGCTCGGTCGGCCCCACCGCGAGGGATTCGATGTTGAAGCCACGACGCGAGAAGAGCGCGGCCACGCGGGCCAGGACGCCGGGCTTGTTCTCGACCAGGACGCTCAGCGTGTGCTTGCCGCCGGTCTTCACGGGCTGGATGCTCATCACAGGTCGTCCTCGTCGAACTCGGGCGCGAGGTCGCGCGCGTACTGGATCTCGTCGTTGGAGGAGCCGGCGGCGACCATCGGCCACACCATGGCGTCCTTGTTGACCCGGAAGTCGACGACGACGGGCATGTCGTTGATCTCCATGGCCTTCTCGATGGTGGCGTCGACGTCGTCGGCGGAGTCGCAGGCCAGGCCGACGCAGCCCATGGCCTCGGCCAGCTTCGGGAAGTCGGGGATGCGCTTCGGCTGGCCGTGACCCTGCAGGTTGGTGTTGGAGTAGCGCTCGCCGTAGAAGAGCGTCTGCCACTGGCGCACCATGCCGAGGTTGTCGTTGTTGATGATGGCGACCTTGATCGGGATACCCTCGATCGCGCAGGTGGCCAGCTCCTGGTTGGTCATCTGGAAGCAGCCGTCGCCGTCGATCGACCACACCGTGGAGTCCGGGCAGCCGACCTTGGCTCCCATCGCAGCCGGGACGGAGTAGCCCATCGTGCCGAGGCCGCCGGAGTTGATCCAGGTGTTGGGGTGCTCGTAGCCGATGAACTGCGCGGCCCACATCTGGTGCTGGCCGACGCCGGCGGTGAAGATCGTGTCCTCGCCGGAGATCTTGCCGAGCCGCTCGATGACGTACTGCGGCGAGAGGCCCTCGGCAGGGAGGTCGTAGCCGAGCGGGTACTGCTTCTTGATCCCGGCGACGAACGCGATCCAGCCCTCGTAGTCGCCCTCCTTGCCGGCTTCCTTCTCGGCGGTGAGCACCGCGATCAGGTCGGTGAGGACCTCGCGCACGTCGCCCACGATCGGGACGTCGGCGTAGCGGTTCTTGCCGATCTCGGCCGGGTCGATGTCGGCGTGGATGACCTTGGCGTTGGGGGCGAAGGAGTCCAGGTTGCCGGTGACGCGGTCGTCGAAGCGGGCGCCGAGGCTGATGATCAGGTCGGACTTCTGCAGCCCGGCGACCGCGGCGACGGTGCCGTGCATGCCCGGCATTCCGAGGTGCTGCGGGTGGGAGTCGGGGAAGGCGCCTCGGGCCATCAGCGTGGTCACGACCGGGATCCCGGTGAGCGTGGCCAGCTGCAGCAGCTCGCGGTGCGCTCCGGAGCGGATCGTGCCACCACCGACGTACAGGACAGGCTTCTTGGCCTCCAGCATCAGGCGCGCCGCCTCGCGGATCTGCTTGGCGTGCGGCCTGGTCACCGGGCGGTAGCCCGGCAGGTGGAGCTCGGTCGGCCACTGGTAGGTGGTGGTGGCGGACGAGCCCTTCCTCGAACAGGCGTTGACCGACCGCAGCCGCAACGTACGGGCGACCGCCGCGGAGTTGCTGTCGGCACTGCCCGAATCGGCGCTCGCCGCACGGATGGC
>NZ_JBHVKN010000331.1:0-3084 GCF_042798075.1 Nocardioides sp. NPDC057772 | reverse complement strand
GGGTAAACCTGCACTTCTCTGGCAATGCAACGCCAGAGAAGTGCAGGAATCACCGGTGAACCGGTGATTCCAACCCCAGACCCCGCACCCCCTAATCTCACTCCTGTGGAGTTGATCGAGGTGCTGGTCGGACGGATCGGCAAACCGCACGGGATCAGGGGCTTCGTGACCGTCGAGGTGCGCACCGACGAGCCCGACAAGCGGTTCGCCGAGGGGACGGTGCTGCGGACGCAGCCGCCCAAGGGATCGGTGTACGCCGCGAAGCGGCTGACCGTGGAGGGCGCCCGGTGGCACGGGCAGGTGCTCCAGGTCGCCTTCGAGGAGATCACCGACCGCAACGAGGCGGAGGCTGCCAGGGGGACGCTGCTCTTCGCCGACATCCCGGCCGAGGAGTCGCCCGAGGACCCCGACGAGTACTACGACCACCAGCTCATCGGCCTGACCGCCTTCGACGAGGAGGGCCGCGAGCTGGGCACGGTGAAGTCGCTGGTCCACGGCGGCGCGCAGGATCTGCTGACGATTCGCACCCCGGACCGCCGCGACGCGCTGGTGCCGTTCGTGAAGGCACTGGTGCCGGTCGTCGACCTGGCCGAGAAGAGGGTCGTCATCGCCGACCGGCCGGGCCTGGTCGCGCCCTTCCCCGAGAGCTCCGAGGACGAGGACGAGGCGAAGTGAGGCTCGACTACCTCACCATCTTCCCCGACTATCTCGCGCCGCTACGACTGAGCCTGCCGGGCAAGGCGATCGAGTCCGGTCTGCTGGAGATGCACGTCCACGACGTACGCGCGTGGACCCACGACAAGCACCGCACCGTCGACGACACCCCCTACGGCGGTGGCGCTGGGATGGTGATGAAGCCGGAGCCGTTCGGCGAGGCCTTCGACGAGCTGGCGATCGACGGTGCGACCGTCATCGTGACGACGCCGAGCGGTGAGCCGTTCACCCAGGCGCTGGCGCGGGACCTGTCGACCAGGGAGAGGCTCGTCTTCCTGCTCGGCCGCTACGAGGGCATCGACCAGCGGGTGCTCGACCACGCCGCCACGCGTGCGGAGGTCCGCGAGATCTCCTTGGGCGACTACGTGCTCAACGGGGGAGAGGTCGCCGCGATGGCGATCACGGAGGCGGTCGTGCGCCTGATCCCCGGGTTCATGGGCAACGCCGAGTCGCTGGTCGAGGAGTCCCACGAGGACGGCCTGCTGGAGTACCCGGTCTACACCAAGCCCGCCTCCTGGCGTGATCTCGAGGTCCCGAAGGTGCTGCTCAGCGGCGACCACAAGCGCATCGCCGAGTGGCGCCACCAGCAAGCCGTGGAAAGAACCTCCGTACGCCGCCCCGACCTGCTCCACGCCTCGCAGGCGGCCATGGAGTGGGAGATCGTGCCCGCGGTCCGCGCCGACGCCCCCGAGCTGCACACGCTGCAGCTCGCCTGCTGGGTCCAGGAGATGCACGACAACCCCGGCGTCGCGATCCCGCCGCTGCACGAGTCTCTCGACGACACGGTGCGTGCGCTGGAGACCCACGACGTCTACGTCGTCCGCTCCGCAGGGCGGCTGGTCGGCTCGGTCCGGGCCCGGCTCGAGGGCGACGTCTGGGAGATCGGCCGGCTGATGACCGCTCCGGACCTGCAAGGACGAGGGCTCGGCCGGCAGCTGCTGGACCACATCCAGCAGGTGGCTCCGGCGGGGGCCACGACCTTCTCGCTCTTCACCGGAGCCAAGAGCGAGCGCAACCAGAAGATCTACAAGAAGGCCGGATTCCGGCTGCGCCGCGACCTCGACGCGCCGCCCGGTGCTGTGATCCTCACCAAACCCAGGCGAGCAGCTAGATAACAAGTCACCTACATCAGAAGGCTGTTACGCGCCTGTAACAGAAAGAGTTTGTTACCGAAACGGGGGCTCGACAGGATCCGGCGAAACGTGTGCTCGGCTCACGCGATCCGAATCCCGACCCTATGAGGTACGAATGACTACCGATCTTGCATGGCAGCTGCTGTGTACGGCGCTCGTGCTCTTCATGACTCCTGGTCTCGCCTTCTTCTACGGCGGCCTCGTGAAGTCGAAGAGCGTCGTGTCGATGATGATGTTGAGCTTCGGCTCCCTCGGCCTGATCACCCTGCTGTGGGTGCTCTACGGCTTCAGCGGCATCGGAACCATCTCCGAGTCCGGCATCACGAACTTCTTCGGCAACCCGTTCCAGGACTTCGGTCTGACCGGCGCCTTCGGTGACATGGTCAAGGAGTTCGACGACGGCACCGCGGTCGAGGACTCGACCAACTTCTTCGGCGGCCTCGCCTTCGGTGGCTCGTTCGCCATCATCACGGTGGCGCTGATCTCGGGTTCGATCGCCGACCGCGCGAAGTTCTGGCCGTGGCTGCTCTTCGCGGGCATCTGGGCCACCGTCGTCTACTTCCCGGGCCAGGCCTGGGTGTGGGCCCTCAACGCCGACGGCGACTACATCGGCTGGATCGGCAAGTGGGGCGCCCTCGACTGGGCCGGCGGCACGATCGTCCACCAGGCTGCCGGTGCGGCGGCGCTCGCGCTGGCCCTCGTCCTCGGTCAGCGCAAGGTCGGCTTCTCCAAGGAGGAGACGGCTGCTCACAACGTACCGCTGGTGCTGATCGGCACCGCGATCCTCTGGTTCGGCTGGTTCGGCTTCAACACCGGCGTCCCCGGCACCACCCAGGGTCAGACCACCCTGATCTTCCTCAACACGCTGATCGCCCCGGCCGCGGGTCTCATCGGCTGGATCATCGTGGAGAAGTTCAAGGACGGTAAGTCCACCGCCGTCGGCGCCGCCTCCGGTGTCGTCGCCGGTCTGGTCGCGATCACCCCGGCCTGTGCTCACATCGCGCCGATCTGGGCGATCTTCCTCGGCCTGCTCGTCGGCGTCGTCTGCTGCCTCGCGGTCGAGCTGAAGTGGAAGCTCGGCTTCGACGACACCCTCGACGTGGTCGGCATCCACCTGGTCGCCGGTTTCATCGGCTGTGTCTACCTCGGCTTCTTCGCCCAGGTCGGCGGCAGCGGCCTCTTCTTCGGCGGCGGCTTCGACCAGCTCATCAAGCAGCTCGGCTCCTCGCTGGCCGTG
>NZ_JBHVKN010000330.1:0-3120 GCF_042798075.1 Nocardioides sp. NPDC057772 | reverse complement strand
GTGCAGACCCGCTTGCCGCGCTCGTCGGTGATCACGATCTCGTACGCCGCGGAGCTCCGTCCCAGGTGGATCGCGGTCGCCGTGCCGGTGACGATGCCGGAGGTGGCCGCGCGGTGGTGGGTGGCGTTGATGTCGACGCCGACCGCGATCTTGTCCAGCGAGTGTCCGTGGATGCCGGAGCCGATCGAGCCGAGGGTCTCGGCCAGGACGACCGATGCGCCGCCGTGGAGAAGGCCGTAGGGCTGGGTGTTGCCGTCGACCGGCATCGTGCCGACGACCTTCTCCGCCGAGATCTCGATGATCTTGACGCCCATCTTCTCGTTGAGTGCGCCCGCGCCCTGGGGGAGCGACCCCACGAACTTCGCGATCTCGGCGGGGTCGGTGGTGTGGAGTGCATCGGCCATGGATGCATGTTCGCACGGGACAGTCCACCAGTTGGTCTCGGGTCGCAGGCTCGAATGTCGGTGGTCGTGGATAGAGTCGGACCGTGGCTGATGTGACGCGTGACCGACTGCTCCTTCTCGATGGGCACTCGCTGGCCTACCGGGCCTTCTTCGCCCTGCCGGTGGAGAACTTCTCGACCGTCACAGGGCAGAACACCAATGCCATCTACGGCTTCACCTCGATGCTGGTCAACGTGCTGCGCGACGAGACCCCGACCCACGTCGCGGTCGCCTTCGACCTGTCGCGGCAGACGTTCAGGCTGGAGGAATACTCCGAATACAAGGCCAAGCGCAACAAGACCCCCGACGAGTTCAAGTCCCAGCTGCCGCTGATCCAGCGGCTGCTCGACGTGCTCCACATCCGCCACCTGTCGGTGGCCGGCTACGAGGCCGACGACATCATCGCGACCCTGGTCACCCAGGGGCTCGAGGCCGGGATGGAGGTCCTGATCCTGACCGGCGACCGTGACTCGCTGCAGCTGGTCACCGAGTCCTCCACCGTGCTCTACCCGATGCGTGGCGTCTCCGACCTGGCGCGGATGACGCCGGAGGCCGTCGAGGCGAAATACGGTGTGCCGCCCCACCGCTACCCCGAGCTGGCGGCACTGGTGGGGGAGGATTCCGACAACCTGCCGGGGATCCCGGGCGTGGGTCCGAAGACCGCCGCGAAGTGGATCAACACCTACGACGGCCTCGACAACGTGATCACCCACGCCGACCAGATCAAGGGCAAGGCCGGCGACAACCTGCGTGCCCATCTCGGCGACGTGATGCGCAACCGGCGGCTCAACGCGCTGGTGCGCGACCTGCCCCTGGAGGTCGGTCCGAAGGATCTCGGCCGGGTCGAGTGGGACCGGGCGGCCGCGTTGGAGCTCCTCGACGAGCTCGAGTTCCGCGGCGAGATCCGCACCCGGATCACCGACGTGCTCGCGCCGGAGGACGACGTCCCGGTCGACGACAGCGGGTTCGCTCTCGAGGGCGAGACGCTGGCTCCCGGGGCCGTGTCGGCCTTCCTCGAGGAGCTCGGGACCACGCCCGTCGGTCTGCACGTGCGCGGAGCCTGGGGTTCGGGCACCGGCCGTGTGGACGGGTTCGGGTTCGCGACGCAGGAGCGGGCTGCGTACGTGGGGGTGGAGGGGTTCACGCCCGAGGACGAGGCGGCGCTGGCCGGCTGGCTCGCGGACGCGTCGAAGCCCAAGATCATGCACGACGCCAAGGGCCCCGAGCTGGCGATCGACGCCCACGGCTGGTCGCTGCGCGGGCTGGTGACCGACACCGCCCTGTCGGCCTACATCGTGGCGCCCGACCAGCGTTCCTACGACCTCGCCGACCTGACGCTGCGCTACCTCAAGCGTGAGCTCAAGCAGGAGGACGACGCCGGCCAGGAGTCGCTCTTCGGCGATGACGAGATGGGCGGCGACGGAGTGGCGACGACCTCGATGCTCTACGCGCGGGCGGTGGTCGACCTGGCCGCCGAGCTCGACTCAGCGGTCGAGGCCGCCGGCGGACACCGGCTGCTCTCCGAGGTGGAGCTTCCGTTGCTGCACCTGCTGGCCAGGATGGAGAAGACCGGTATCGCGGTCGACACCGAGCATCTCGACGCGCTGGAGCGCCACTTCGCCGGCCAGATGAAGCAGGCCGCCGACGAGGCCTACGGCGTGATCGGCAAGGAGATCAACCTCGGTTCGCCCAAGCAGCTGCAAGTCGTGCTCTTCGACGAGCTCGACATGCCGAAGACCAAGCGCACCAAGACCGGCTGGACCACCGACGCCGACGCGCTCCAGCAGCTCTACGTGAAGACCGAGCACCCGTTCCTGCTCGCCCTGCTGCGTCACCGCGACGTCACCCGGCTGCGGGTCACCATCGAGGGCCTGCTGAAGACGGTGCAGGACGACGGCCGGATCCACACCACCTTCAACCAGACCATCGCGGCCACCGGCCGGCTCTCCTCGACCGAGCCCAACCTGCAGAACATCCCGGTGCGCACCGAGGAGGGCCGCGGGATCCGCAAGGGCTTCGTGGTGGGGGAGGGCTTCGAGTCCTTGATGACGGCCGACTACTCACAGATCGAGATGCGGATCATGGCGCATCTGTCCGAGGACGAGCTGCTCATCGAGGCGTTCCGCTCCGGGCGCGATTTCCACTCGATCACCGCCGCGCGGGTCTTCGGCGTCGACCCCGACGCGGTCTCGGTGGAGCAGCGGGCCAAGATCAAGGCGATGAACTACGGGCTCGCCTATGGCCTGTCCGCCTTCGGTCTCTCCCAGCAGCTCGGGATCGAGCCGAGCGAGGCGCGCGGGCTGATGGAGGAATACTTCGAGACCTTCGGCGGCATCCGCGACTACCTGCGCAGCCTGGTCGAGGAGGCCCGGCGCACGGGCTACACCGAGACCATCATGGGCCGCCGCCGTTACCTGCCCGACCTGCTCTCCGACAACCGCCAGCGCCGCGAGACCGCCGAGCGGATGGCGCTCAACGCCCCGATCCAGGGCTCCGCCGCCGACCTGATCAAGGTCGCCATGCTGCGGGTCCAGGCTGCCATCGACGAAGCCGGCCTCTCCTCCCGGATGCTCCTCCAGGTCCACGACGAGCTCGTCTTCGAGGTGGCCCCCGGCGAACGCGAGGCGCTCGAAGGTCTCGTACGCGAGCAGATGGGCTCCGCCGCCGACCTCAACGT
>NZ_JBHVKN010000329.1:0-3216 GCF_042798075.1 Nocardioides sp. NPDC057772 | reverse complement strand
CGCAACCACCGCACCCCCGACGAACCGCCCCGCCTCACCCCGCCACCCCCTCAGGCCGACCTTCGAGTGCAGGCGCCGCAGCGGGCGAGGCGCCCACCAGGCGGCATCACCGAGCATCCGCATGGCGGCCGGCAGCAGGACACCGCGAATCAGGACCGCGTCGATGAGGATCGCCAGCCCGACGCCGAGGCCGAAGAACTTCATGAAGCTGACGTCGCTGACCATGAAGGCGAAGAAGCTGGTCGCGATCAGCGCAGCCGCCGTGGTGACGATCCGGCCGGTGTGGGCCAGCCCCTGCACGACCGCCTCGACGTTGCCGAGGCCACGCCGGCGCATCTCGGTGATCCGGCCGAGCACGAAGACCTCGTAGTCCATCGACAGCCCGAAGGCGATCACCAGCAGCAGCACGACCATCGAGACGTTGAGCGGCATGGCGGTGAAGCCGAGGAGATCGGCCCCGAGGCCCTCCTGGAAGATCACCACGGTGGTCCCGACCGTCGCCCCCAGGCCGATGACGTTGAGCACCAGCGCCCGCAGCGGCTGGATCAGGCTGCCGGTGAACAGGAACAGGATCACCACCATCGCGATCGCGAGTCCGCCGACGGCGTAGGGCAGCTTGGCGCCGATCGCGTCGAGCGAGTCCAGCAGCTCCGCGGCACCACCCCCGACGAGGGCCGTGGTGCCGTCCGGCGACGGGACGGCGCGTACGTCACGGACCAGGTCGCGCGCCTCCTCGGACTGGCGGTCGAGCTGGTTGACCACGGCGAGCTCGTCCGCGCCGTCGCCGGGCGGGAGAGCCGGCGTCTCCGAGACGAGGGCACCGTCGGCGTATGTCCCCACCCGGGTGTCGACGCGGTCGACGCCGTCGATTCGGGAGAGGTCGGCGGCGTAGGTCCCGAGGCTGTCGTCGGCGACGGTCGAGGTGGTCACCACGCGGATGGGACTGGTGCCGTCGCCGGCGAACTCCTCACGGAGCAGATCGCCGGCCTGACGGCTTCCCGCGGACGCCGGGAGCACCCGGTCGTCCGGCGTGCCGAACTCGATGCCGGCCAGCGGCGTGGCCATCGCGATCAAGACCGCCACCACGGGGAGCGCGACCCAGGGTCGCCTGGTGACGAAGCCGGCCAGCCGGGTCCAGAACGGAGTCGTGCCACCGCGGAGCCCACGCACGCCCGGGACGCGCAGCGCGTCGATCCGGTCGCCCAGCAGGGTGATCGTGGCCGGGAGCAGCACGACCGCGACGACGGCGGTGATCACCATGACCCCGATGCCGGCGTACGCCGAGGAGCGCAGGAAGTAGAGCGGGAAGACGAGCAGCGAGGCCAGTGAGACGGCGACCGTGGTGGCGCTGAACACGATGGTCCGGCCAGCGGTCTCCACCGCGCGGACGACGGCGTCGTCGGTGGTCGCTCCACCAGCCCGCTCCTCACGGACTCTCGCCACCATCAGCAGGCCGTAGTCCACCGCCAGGCCGAGTCCGAGGCCGGTGGTCAGGTTGAGGGCGTAGATCGAGACGTCGGTGAAGCTGCCGAGCACCGAGAGCTCGGCGAAGGTGCCGGCGATGGCGAAGCCTCCCACGCCGATCGTCACGAACGCGGCGACGACGTTGCCGAAGGCGAGCACCAGCAGCGCGATCATCAGCGGGATCGCGATCGCCTCGGCGAGGCCGAGGTCGGCGCCGATCTGGGTGCCGACCTCCTCGAAGATCGCGAGCTGTCCGCCGACGTGGACGGTGGTCGCGCCATCGGAGGCGGTGTCGTCGGTGTAGCGGTCGATCACCGCGGCGGCGTCGACGCTGTCGGGGTTCTTCGCACCGACGGAGATCAGCCCGTGGGCGCGGTCGTCCGAGACCATGCCGGGTCTTGGAGCGTCGAGGTAGGAGACGACGTCGGTCAGGTCGCGGTCGGCCCTGAGGCGGTCGACGAGTGCCTGGGCGTCCCTCGCGGCGGCACCCTCGGTGACCGCGCCGTCGGCGGCGCTGACGGTGAGGAGGAATCCGGCCCCGTTACCGAAGCCCTTCTCCAGCGCGGTGGCCGCGCGGCTGCTCTCCGAGGCGGGGTCGTCGAAGCCGGCGTCGTCGAGCTTGCCGAAGGCCGAAGTGGCCAGGTAGATCGCGCCCAGGAGGGCGATCAGGCCGATCACCAGGACCCGGCGCGGATTTCGCACCACAAGGGTGCCGAGTCGGTGGAACATGATTCCTCCAGAGGAATGTGTGCAGGCGTAAACTTTGCAGGTGTTAACTTTCCCTTCGATGTGGGCAGGTGTCAACATGAATTCCGTGAAGTCCTCAGAGAGCTCGGGCGAGGGCGCCCGCCCCTATCACCACGGCGACCTCCGCAACGCGCTGGTCGAGGCGGCCGCGACCCTTGCCGAGGAGGGCGGCCCGGACGCGGTGACCATCAGAGCCGCGGCGCGCGCGGTCGGTGTCACCCCGACCGCCACCTACCGCCACTTCGCCAATCAGGCCGACCTGCTCGTCGCGGCCAAGCACGAGGCCATGGACCGCCTGGCCGCGACGATCCTCGACCTCCTGGCCGCCGAGAAGCCGGCACCGCATCCGGCCGAGGCCGCGGTCCAGCGCCTCGCTGCCGCCGGGCGGGGCTACGTCCACTTCGCGCTCGCCCAGCCCGGCCTGTTCCGCACCGCCTTCCTCCGCCCTCACACCGGCGAAGAGCACCCGCCCGACGAGATGTCCGCGATCCTCGCCCAGGCGCCGCCCTATGCGTTCTTGACCACCGCCCTCGACGATTTGGTCGAGGCGGGCTGGCTCGCCCCCGAGCTCCGCCCGAACGCCGAGACAGCGGCCTGGTCCACCGTCCATGGCCTCGCAGTCCTCTTCATCGACGGCCCCTACCGCGTCTTCCCCGAAGCCGAGCGCGAGCAGCTCATCAACGCCACCCTCGGCATGGTCGTACGCGGCCTCTCCGGTGGCCCGGCATCCGACTCACCCCTGGCTGGCCACGGGCGGGCCGGCGAGTGAAAGACTGACCCCATGTACTTCACCGACCGCGGCATCGAGGAGCTCGTCACCCGTCGGGGCGACGAGGAGGTCACCCTCGCCTGGTTGGCCGAGCAGCTCCAGGCCTTCGTCGACGTCCACCCCGAGCACGAGACCGCGATCGAGCGCCTCGCCACCTGGCTGGCCCGCCTCGACGACCCCGAGGACTGACCCTCGCCGAGTCCGCAGTTCTGACGGACGAGAAATCAGTTGTGGGC
>NZ_JBHVKN010000328.1:0-3245 GCF_042798075.1 Nocardioides sp. NPDC057772 | reverse complement strand
GGTCTCCCTGCTCGGTTCCATGCTGGTGATGTACGCCGTCATGTGGCACCTCACCATCGAGACCCGCTCCGGGTCCGTACTGATGCCTTGCCGATCCGCCAGTAGCCGACGAACGTGATCCGTGACTTCGGGACGCCGAGGGACACCAGGTGGCGGCGTCCCTCGGCCGGGATCGTTCGCTCGCCGACGAGGTAGGCGGAGAGCGTGGCCGGCTCCTCAGGCGTGAATGCCTTCACCGCGGCGATCGCCAGAGCCCCGGTCTGATCGGCGGAGTCGCCACGCGGCAGCCACCGCAGCTCGACCCCCTCGGGTCCGGAGACGTCCTGGACGTCGGCCATGTCCGGGATCTCGATGACCGCCAGCCCTCGAGCGTCGCGGGGCATGTCCCGCAGGATGCCCAGGATCGCAGGTAGAGCCGACTCGTCGCCGACGAGCAGATGGAACGAGGCGTCCGCGTCGAAATCGAAGCCCGTGCCTTGGTCCATGAGCACGACCCGCTCCCCGGGCTGTGCCGTACGCGCCCAGGGGCCGGCGATCCCGACGTCGCCGTGGACGACGAAGTCGACGTCCATCTCGCCGAGCTCGGGCCGGTGCTCGCGGACGGTGTAGTTGCGCAGCGGCGGCCGGTCGCCGTGCCTGAGGTACTTGAGGTAGTCGATCGTCCCGAGCTTCTCGGGCACCGCGTCGAAGTTGGTGGCCTCACCACCCGGCCGCGGCAGGAAGAGCCGGAACCACTGGTCGAAGCCACGCTGCGGGAAGCGCCGCAGGTCGTCGCCGACCAGGGTGAGCCGCACCATGTGTGGGGTGACCTGCTTGTTGTGCAGCACCTCGGCGGCGTACAGACCCTTGAGCTTCCGGCCGTCGTCGAATCCCATGCCTACTCCTCTTCGCAAAGTTAGGCTTACCTTACCTAGAGTTGCAAAGTGGTGAGACCAAAGTCGGTTGACGCCTCCTGACTCCGGGTAAAGGCTGGACGGCATGCCCGCCGACGTGCTTCCCGGCTGGAGGCGCAACGCAGCGATCTTCCTCGCCGGCCAAACGGTCTCCCTGCTCGGTTCCATGCTGGTGATGTACGCCGTCATGTGGCACCTCACCATCGAGACCCGCTCCGGGTCCGTACTGATGCTGAGCCTCGTCTTCGGGATGCTCCCGCAGGCGTTCATGTCGATCTTCGGTGGCGTCTGGGCCGACCGACACCACCGCAAGTTCCTGATCATGGGGTCCGACGCCACGATCGCCGTGGCGACCTTGATCCTGGCCGGCTTGATGGCGAGCGGGATCGACGATCTCTGGATCATCTATCTCGCCCTGGCCATCCGCTCGACCTTCGCCGGCATCCAGATGCCTGCGGTCACCGCGATGATCCCGCAGATCGCGCCGGAGTCTCAGCTGCTCCGCATCAACGGAGCGTTCCAGACCATCCAGTCGGCGATGACGCTCCTCGCGCCGGCACTCGCCGCGGTCATCTACGCCAGCATGGACATCGTCGCCGTCTTCTTCATCGACGCGGTCACCGCTCTGATCGGCGTCGGCCTCCTCGCTCTCGTCCCAGTGGCCCGGCTCGCCCGCACCGACCAGGGCGAGGTCTCCTACTTCGGCGACCTGCGCGCAGGCCTGACGTACGTCGCCACCCACGCGCACGTACGTTGGATCCTGGTCCTGTTCGCACTGGTCATGCTCATGGTCGGCGCACCGTCCTACCTCACCCCACTCATGGTCACCCGGACCTTCGGCGACGAGGTGTGGAAGCTCACCGCCAACGAGCTGTTCTGGGGCTTCGGCATGCTGGCCGGTGGGGCCGCGATGGCCGTGCTCGGTCCCAGGATCGTCCACCGCATGCGCCTGATGGTCGGGTCCGTCATCCTCATCGGACTGCTGGTCGTCGGCCTCGGCGTCTCCACCAACATGTGGATCTTCTTCGTCTTCGGGCTGCTGATCGGGGTGTTCTTCTCGGCACTCAGCACCCCGGCGATCACGATCCTTCAGGAGCGCGTGGAACCGGAGATGCAAGGACGGGTCTTCGGCATCGTCGGGATCGTCATGTCGGTCGCGATGCCGCTGTCCATGGTCGTGTTCGGTCCTCTTGCGGACCAGTTCTCGGTCGAGTCGCTGCTCGTGCTCGCCGGACTCCTCCTCTTCGTGGTGGTCGCCGGCATCCTGGCGATTCCCGGTGCCCGTCGCTCGCTCGCCGAGGTCGACGTCCCGAAGGAGGAGCCTCTCGTCTCCGCTTCGATCACCCCGGACGAGGAAACACCACAGGGCACCACATGACAGTTGCCCGGGGCCTCGAGGGCACCGGGCAACTGGAGAAGCTCTGGATCAGCGGCTGGTGACCAGCTTGATGGCCACGCCGAGACCCGCGGCAATGACGGCGGCGATGAGCAGCTTCTTGACCATGGGAACTCCTAGTTCGAGATGTTGATACCTATGGACTGCAACTATGACATTGGACCCCGTGACGCAGGCCACGTCAACCTGGCGTGGCGCGAAGAGACCTTCATCAGCATCTCGACAAGCTCGATACAGGCATCGCCTATAGGCACAAATGGCAGCAGGGCCACCTCCGAAGAGGTGGCCCTGCGCAAAGTTATGTCCGGCGGCGTCCTACTCTCCCACAGCCTCTCGGTTGCAGTACCATCGGCGCTGAAGGGCTTGACTTCCGGGTTCGGGATGGGACCGGGTATTTCCCCTTCGCTATGGCCGCCGTAACTCTAGAGATCACGCTCGCCACATTGAAGAGCGGGTGACCAAACCTGTGTTACAACAGTTGGTTGTGGACGCGAGACTTGACGGTCTTCGTTTGTTGTTTTTGTTGAGGGTTTATGAAAGATAAGCCCTCGGCCTATTAGTACCGGTCGGCTGGGCATCACTGCTGTACACCTCCGGCCTATCAACCCCATAGTCTGTAGGGGGCCTTAACCCATAAAGGGTGGGAAACCTCATCTTGAAACGTGCTTCCCGCTTAGATGCGTTCAGCGGTTATCACTTCCGAACGTAGCCAACCAGCCATGCACCTGGCGGTACAACTGGCACACCAGAGGTTCGTCCATCCCGGTCCTCTCGTACTAGGGACAGCCTTTCTCAAGTTTCCTACGCGCGCGGCGGATAGGGACCGAACTGTCTCACGACGTTCTAAACCCAGCTCGCGTGCCGCTTTAATGGGCGAACAGCCCAACCCTTGGGACCTACTCCAGCCCCAGGATGCGACGAGCCGACATCGAGGTGCCAAACCATCCCGTCGATAT
>NZ_JBHVKN010000327.1:0-3254 GCF_042798075.1 Nocardioides sp. NPDC057772 | reverse complement strand
CCTTTCGACTTCATGAACGAAGGAACTTTGGCATGCCCGAAAACATCCACGACTCCCTGATCACCTGCGTTGGCGATACCCCGCTGCTGCGGTTGCGACGCTGCTTTCCGGACCCGGACCGAGAGGTGATCGCGAAGCTCGAGATGCTCAATCCCGCTGGCAGCATGAAGGACCGCCCGGCGCGCTTCATCATCGAATCCGGCCTGGCGGCAGGCGATCTTCGACCTGGGATGCGGCTCGTGGAGAGCACCTCAGGGAACCTCGGAGTGGCGCTGGCAACGATGGCCAAGCTCCATGGGTTGGCCTTCACCGCGGTAGTCGACCCCAAGACGACCCCGACCAACCTTCGACTCCTTCAGACTGTAGGAGCCGACGTGGAGCTGGTAACTGAGCGAGACGAGAGCGGTGGTTACCTACACACCCGGGTCCGCCGGGCCCGGGAGCTCGCAGAATCCAGCCCGGACAGCGTGTGGGTCAACCAGTACGCCAACGACCTCAACTGGCGTGCGTACTACGAGACCAGCGGTCGCGAGGTCCTCGACGCAATCCAGACCCCGGTGGACTACTTGGTGGCAGCCGTATCCACCTCCGGTTCGATCCTGGGACTGGCCAGGCGGCTTCGCGAGCGGTATCCCGCGATGCAGGTCGTGGCCGTAGATGCGGTCGGGTCGGTCATCTTCGGTGCGCCGGCGGGTCCTCGAGAGATTCCCGGCTACGGAGCGAGCCGCGTGCCCGAGCTTCTGAGCCGCTCGGAGATCGACCACGTGGTCCACATCGACGATGCTCGAGCGGCGCTGGGCTGCAGGCACCTGGTCGCGACCGAGGGCGTCCTGGGTGGCGGGTCATCCGGCGCGGTGGTCGCAGCCATTACGCAGTTCCTGCCGACCACACCGCCTGGCAGCCGTGTCCTGACGGTGCTGCCGGACCGGGGGGAGCGGTACCTCGATCTGGTCTATGACGACCAGTGGCTCGAGACGGTCTCCACGGTCGGCGGGATGGCGGGTCAGCGACTGGACGTGTCAACGCGGGCGTGAGAGAGCAGATGACCCTGCGGCGGACGGACATGGGGCTGCTGTGGATCTCCCAGTTCGTCAACACCGCCGGGCTGATGGCGCTGGTGCCGATCATGCCGCTGTACATGGCATCGCTCGGCGCCTCCGACGCCACCGTCGGGGTCTGGGCGGGGGCCGCGATCGCGGCTCCCGCCCTCCCGCTGGCGATCACCACACCGCTGTGGGGCCGATTGGGCGACCGCATCGGTCCCAAGTGGATGGTGGTCCGCGCCCTGGTGGGCTTGTGTCTGGCGATGGCTCTGATGGCCGTTGCCGGCAGTCCACTGGCCCTGCTGGCTGCACGGGTCGTGCAGGGCACGCTCGGAGGCGTGGTCGAGGCAGCCGCGGCGTATGTGGGGTCTGCGGCCTCGGAGGGCGGCCGTGGGCGCGCACTGGGTCGCTCCTACAGCGCCACGGCAGCTGGCGCCCTGGCTGGTCCGGTTGCCGGCGGCACGCTGGTGGCCACCGGTGATCTCCGGCCGCTGCTGATCGGGATCGCCGTCGCGGCGTTGCTGCTCGGGGCTGTCTGCACGCTCCGGCTGCGGAATCCGCACGCTGCACGGCAGCCGTCCACGGGCTCAGAACCGGCCCGGGCATCTCTAGCGTCCGTGTGCTCTCGGATCGGCTGGGTTCCCTTGGCCGGGGGTTTCCTCGCCTTCTTCGGCGTCTACGGTTTGATCCCGATCTATGCCGACTTCGTCACCGAACTGGTGGCCGAACCCCAACACGCGGGGCCATGGGTGGGCGGGCTCCATGCAGTGATGTGGGCCGGCACCCTGGTCGGCTCCCTGTGGTGGGGCAAGGTCAACGACAAGACCGGTCTTCCGCTGCGCACGCTGGCCATCGCGAGCGGCATCACCGCCGGGACAGTGCTCATCCAGGCAGCTGTCGGCTGGCTGCCAGCGTTGGTGCCGCTGCGGTTCATTCAGGGCTTCTGCTTCGCCGCGCTGGCACAGTCACTGATGTTGTATGCCTCGCAGAAGGCGGGCCAACACGAGCGTGCCGGGTATCTCGGCGTCGCCAACAGCTTCCTCCTCGGCGGGCAGTTCCTCGGACCGCTCATGGCCGGAAGTGCGATGGCGCTACTCACCCCGTCCGTCGGCGTGCTGATCACCGGGATCTGTGTGGCCTCGACGGCTCTGCTCGTCTTGGCGCCGGCCATTGCCACGGCCCGTGCATCCCGCGGCGAATCGGCCCGGGCGCCGGCGATGCCCTTCGTCCCGGAGCGCTGGCGGGCCCAGTCAGGCGGTCGGCACGCAGCTCCTCGCAGGCCGCAGCACCGCAAGGGAAGCCAGCCAGGACCGCGGGTACCCAATGAAGGTCGGAGTCGTGTCCCAGCCGTCTCGACTCACCCCGCAGCCGCGCGGCCACGCGATCCTCGTTCAAGAGTGAACCGGTGATGGCCAAGCCTGGGGAGCTGGTGTCGCGCCTCTGGCCCGACGGCAGTCAGCTGTCGGGCCAGAGGTGGAGGTGCGGACCGACCTAGGCGTCTTGTGCTTGTTCTGCCGCGGCCGCACGCTGGCCAGCAACGAAGCCAACCTTGGCATGGGAGCCGTCGCAGAACGGCTTGTTCCTGGATTCGCCACAGCGGCACAGGAAGATCGTCTTGCCGGTGTCGTAGCTGTTGCCGTCGTGGTCGACGAGCTGCGCTGCACCCTTGATCTGGAGTGGTCCGTTGTCGACCGTCTTGATCGTTGTGGGCTTGGTCTGACTGTTGGCTTCGGGTGCCGAGTCGTCGGTCATGCGCGCTCCTTCTACGTTATCGGTGGGTCTGTCGCGGTGGACATCCGTACCTTAGGGGGGTATGGTTTCTCGCACAGCAGGAATATACCATACCGGGGTATGGTTTCCGGACAGTCGAACAGATGTCGTTGGAGCAGCAGAGGAATGACCATGGGAAGTCACGATCACCAAGGTGAGCGCGGCTATATGCACCGCCAGGACGACTACCTCAAGCGGCTGCGGCGCATCGAGGGCCAGGTTCGTGGCCTGCAGCGGATGGTCGAGGACGAGAAGTACTGCATCGACATCCTCACGCAGGTGTCTGCGGTGACGAAGGCTCTGCAGTCGGTGTCCCTCGCGCTCCTTGACGAGCACCTCAACCACTGTCTGGTGCAGGCAGCGGCCGCGGGTGGGACGGAAGCCGACGAGAAGATCAAAGAGGCCTCCGACGCCATCGCCCGCTTGGTCCGCTCCTGACCC
>NZ_JBHVKN010000326.1:0-3287 GCF_042798075.1 Nocardioides sp. NPDC057772 | reverse complement strand
GCGTACGACCAAGAAGGCTGCCGCCGCGGCGCCGGCCGAGGTCGAGACCACCGAGCCCGAGACCACCGCGGCCACCGCCGCGCCGGAGGGTGAGGCCGCGGAGGGCCCCGCCGAGGCCCCGGCCAAGAAGACGGCGGCGAAGAAGACCGCCGCCAAGAGGACCACGAAGAAGGCCGCCGCCAAGAAGGCCGCCGCCCCTGTCGTCGAGCCTGTCGTCGAACCGGCCGTCGAGCCGGCCGTGGAGCCGGCCGTCGAGCCGGTGGCCGAGCCCGTCGAGGCTGCCGAGACTCCCGCGGAGGAGGTCGCCGACGACACCGTCGAGGAGCCCGAGACCGAGCAGGCCGGCCCCGCGGCCCCCGCGGTGCTGTTCCAGGCACCGACCAAGACCACCACCCGCCGCCGCACGCGCAAGACGGCCGAGCCCAAGCCCGTCGAGGAGCCCGTCGAGGCCGCTGCCGAGGTTCCCGCCGAGGACGAGCCGCAGGCCGCTGAGCCCGCCGCCGAGGCGACGGAGGAGACCCCGGGCCGCGGCCGCAAGCGCAACGTACGCCGCGCCGAGACGGCCGAGGAGAAGCCTGCCGAGGACGAGGAGTCCGAGACCGACGCCGAGGCCCAGACCACCGACGCCGAGTCGGACGCCGAGTCCGACGAGGCCTCGACCGACGAGGGCGAGGGTGGCGGCAACGGCCGCCGTCGCCGCCGCCGTGGCGGCCGTCGCCGCCGCAAGGGCGCCAACGGCGACGCCGAGGGCTCCGACTCGACCGACGCCGAGGACAAGTCCGAGGAGTCCGAGGGCGAGGGCGACGAGAACGCCGACGCCGAGCAGCAGGGCGAGGGCGGCAGCTCCTCGCGCCGTCGCCGTCGCCGCCGCCGCGCGGGTGAGGCCTCGGGCGAGGCCGGCGACGACCCGGAGAACACCGTCACCAAGGTCCGCCAGAGCCGCACCGGCGAGGACCAGATCACCGCGCTGTCGGGCTCGACCCGACTGGAGGCCAAGAAGCAGCGCCGCCGCGAGGGCCGCGAGGCCGGTCGTCGCCGCGCCCCGATCGTGAGCGAGGCCGAGTTCCTGGCCCGCCGCGAGTCGGTCGAGCGCGTCATGGTGATCCGCGAGCGCGAGGACCTCACCCAGATCGCCGTGCTCGAGGACAAGGTGCTCGTCGAGCACTACGTCGCCCGCGAGTCGCAGACCAGCCTGATCGGCAACGTCTACCTCGGCCGCGTCCAGAACGTGCTGCCCTCCATGGAGGCCGCGTTCATCGACATCGGCAAGGGCCGCAACGCCGTCCTCTACGCCGGTGAGGTCAACTGGGCCTCGCTCGGCTGGAAGGAGGGCCAGCCCCGCAAGATCGAGTCGGTGCTGACCTCCGGCCAGAAGGTGCTCGTCCAGGTGACGAAGGACCCGATCGGCCACAAGGGCGCCCGCCTGACCTCGCAGATCTCGCTGGCCGGCCGGTTCCTGGTCTACGTGCCCGACGGCACCACCTCCGGCATCTCCCGCAAGCTGCCCGACACCGAGCGCAACCGCCTCAAGACGCTCCTGAAGGAGATCGTCCCCGACACGGCCGGCGTGATCGTACGCACTGCCGCGGAGGGCGCCGCCGAGGAGGAGCTGACCCGCGACGTCGAGCGCCTCAAGGCCCGCTGGGAGGACATCGAGAAGCGTGCGGGCGGCAACGCACCGCAGCTGCTCTACGGCGAGCCCGACCTGACCCTGAAGGTCGTCCGTGACCTGTTCACCGAGGACTTCGCCAAGCTGGTCATCTCCGGCGACTCGTCGTGGGAGACCGTCAAGGACTACGTCCAGTCGGTGGCCCCCGACCTCGAGGAGCGGGTGGAGAAGTACGACGGTGAGGCCGACGCCTTCGCCGCCTACCGCATCGACGAGCAGATCGCGAAGGGCCTGGACCGCAAGGTCTGGCTGCCCTCCGGCGGATCGCTGATCATCGACCGCACCGAGGCGATGACCGTCGTCGACGTCAACACCGGCAAGTTCACCGGCTCCGGTGGCAACCTGGAGGAGACGGTCACCAAGAACAACCTCGAGGCGGCCGAGGAGATCGTGCGCCAGCTCCGGCTGCGCGACATCGGCGGCATCATCGTCGTCGACTTCATCGACATGGTCCTGGAGTCCAACCGCGACCTCGTGCTGCGTCGCCTGGTCGAGTGCCTGGGCCGCGACCGCACCCGCCACCAGGTCGCCGAGGTCACCTCGCTGGGTCTGGTCCAGATGACCCGTAAGCGGATCGGCACCGGCCTCCTGGAGGCCTTCTCCGAGAACTGCGAGGCCTGCAACGGCCGCGGTCTGGTGATCCACGAGCACCCCGTCGAGCCCGGCAAGTCCTCCGGCGTCGCCCCCGACGAGCCGCGCTCGCGTCGTCGTGGCGGCCGTGGCCGTGGCAAGGGCAAGGACGAGAACGGCACCGAGGTGGTCGAGGAGTCCACCAAGACGCCGTCGCCGGCCGAGTTCGCCGCGATGGCGGGTCAGTCGGAGAAGGCCGACGAGCCGGCCGCGGTGGCCGAGCCCGTCGAGGCTCCCGCCGAGCCGGCAGCGGCCGAGCCCGACATCGCCGAGGCCCCGAAGGTCACCACCCGCACTCGCTCTCGCCGGTCGCGGACCACCGCGCCCGAGGAGCCCACGGCCGCCGAGTCCACCGAGGCAGCCGAGGCGGCCCCTGAAGAGGCCGAGGCGCCCAAGGTGACGACGCGTACGCGTTCGCGCCGGTCCAAGGCGTCGACTCCGGCACCTGAGCCGGTCGAGGCGGAGACCCCTGCCGAGACGGTCGCCGAGGCCCCCGCTGAGGCTCCCGCCGAGCCGGAGGCCCCGAAGGTGACCACGCGCACCCGCACCCGTCGTGCCGCGACGACCGGCCGTCCGGTCCTGGCCGCGGTCGTCGGCAGCTCGACGTCCGAGCCGAAGCCGGCGGCGGAGAAGCCCGCGCCGGTGGCCCCGCCCGTCGAGCCCGAGGCGGTCGAGCCCAAGGCAGCCGAGCCCGAGGTGAAGGAGCCCGAGGCCACTGAGCCCGCGGTCGCCACGCCGGAGCCGGTCGCGGCCGAGCCGGTCGACTCCAAGCCGAAGGTGGTGACCCGGCAGCGCCGTGGCGCCCGCCGCGAGGTGGTGAGCACCGGTGAGGGCGCGGTGATGACCGCGACCAAGCCCGAGGCGCCGGTGACCAGCAACGGCACCGCGTCCACGCCGGCACCGAAGGTCGTGACCCGCACCCGTGGTGGCGCCAGCCGCGACACCACGCCGTCCCAGGACAGCTGACCAACCACGACGCCCCGGTGAC
>NZ_JBHVKN010000325.1:0-3311 GCF_042798075.1 Nocardioides sp. NPDC057772 | reverse complement strand
CCTCACCGCAGCTGGAGGACCTCGACCGCGGTCTCGTCGCCGTCCCCGGCGCCGAGGGCAACTTCCTCAGCTGGCGCCTGCTGAAGGCCGAGACCACGGGCGCGACCGCGCAGGGCTTGGAGGCAGCCGACTTCCAGGTCTTCCGCGACGGCCGTCGCATCGCGACCGTCACCGACAGCACCAACTTCCTCGACACCGCCGGTATGGCCACCTCGAGATACCAGGTCCGTCCCGTCGTCGACGGGGAGCGTGGCGACATGAGCGAACCGGCCACCCCGACGAAGCAGGCCTACGACGAGCTGCCTCTGCAGAAGCCTGCCGACGGCGTCACTCCGACAGGCGCGACCTACACCTACCGCGCGAACGACATGAGCGTCGGGGACGTGGACGGCGACGGCACCTACGAGTACGTCGTCAAGTGGGACCCCAGCAACTCCAAGGATGTCTCCCAGAAGGGCTACACCGGCCCGGTCTACCTCGACACCTACAAGGCCGACGGCACCCTCCTGCACCGCATCGACCTCGGCGTCAACATCCGCGCGGGCGCCCACTACACCCAGTTCCTGGTCTACGACTTCGACGGCGACGGCAAGGCCGAGATCATGACCAAGACCGCGCCCGGCACCCGCGCGATCCGCTATCGCGACAACCAGCCGGTGAGCTCGAAGCACATCACGATGCTCCGCGAGGACATCGCGGCCGGCTACGCCAACACCGACGACTACCGGATGAGCGCGGCCGACTACTACGACCACGTCGTCGAGATGTTCCGTGGCTGGCACGACCACCCCGAGGTGAAGGCCGGCAACTGGCCCGCGACGCTGGAGGAGGCCTTCGGCATCGAGAAGCGCTACCCCTATCCGCTCTCCGAAGCGGACGCGAAGGCGCTGGCCGACCACTTCATCGACGTCTACGCCCCGGCCCGCAGCAGCCGCAACGACCTGCGTACGTTCGAGGGCTTCATCGTCGACGGCCCCGAATACCTCACCGTCTTCGAGGGCGCCACCGGCAAGGAGCTTCAGACGGTGCGCTACAAGCCCGGGCGCGGCGACGACGGCCTGCTCTGGGGCGACTACGCGATGTCGCGGATCGAGCCGGGCAACCGCGTCGACCGGTTCCTCTCCGGGGTCGCCTACCTCGACGGCAACCACCCCTCGGCGATCTTCGCCCGCGGCTACTACACCCGCTCGACCTTGGTCGCCTACGACTGGGACGGCGAGAGGCTGAAGGAGCGGTGGTACGTCGACAGCGGCCACACCCCGATGAGCAACCCGTTCGACGACAGCCCCCACGACAAGGACGGCAGCGACCCGGTCTACGGCACGATCACCACCCAGGGCGCGCACTCGCTGAGCGCTGCCGACGTCGACGACGACGGCCGGATGGAGATCGTCTACGGCGCCGCCACCATCGACGACGACGGCAGCCTGCTCAGCTCCTCGTTCGGCACCCTGCCCGAGGGCAGCAAGAACCCCGGCGCGTACGTCCGGCTCGGTCACGGCGACGCGATGCACGTCACCGACATCGACCCGCAGCGTGCCGGCAAGGAGGTCTTCATGGTGCACGAAGGCGCCACCGGGGCGCCGTACGGCATGGCTCTCCGCGACGGAAAGACCGGCGAGGTGCTCTTCGGCGCCTACTCCGGTCGTGACACCGGCCGCGGCATGGTCGGGGACGTCATCCCCGAGAGCCCGGGCCTGGAGGTGTGGTCGAGCATGCCCGGCGGAACCGAGGCGAGCGGGCTGATCAGCTCCGACGGTCGCCAGCTCGCGACGGCCGTGCCCGGCACCAACATGAACATCAAGTGGGCCGCCGACATGACCACCCAGATCGTCAACGGGGCCGAGGCCGTGACCCCGACGATCGATGACTGGCAGGACGGCACCGTCCTCACCGCGACCGGCACCCTCACCAACAACGGCACCAAGGGCAACCCGTCGCTGGTCGCCGACGTCCACGGCGACTGGCGCGAGGAGCTGCTGGTCCGCACCGCCGACAGCACCGCGATCCGGATCTACACCAGCACCCAGGTCACCGACCGCAAGCTCTACACACTGATGCACGACACCCAGTACCGCGCCGAGACCGCACGCCAGCAGACCACCTACAACCAGCCGGCCTATACGAGCTTCTACCTCGGCTCGGACATCGACTGGTCGAAGGTTCCGGTGGGCCGATGACGACGAATGACGTACGCCCCTGGCCCCTCGGCGTCGAGGGCCTGGCCTTCGGCGGCGACTACAACCCGGAGCAGTGGCCGCTGGAGGTCCAGCTCGAGGACGTCGAGCTGATGAAGGCGGCCGGGGTCAACCTGGTCAGTGTCGCGATCTTCTCGTGGTCCTGGCTGGAACCCCGGGAGGGGACGTACGAGTTCGGCTGGCTCGACGCCGTGCTCGATCGCCTCGCCGAGGCCGGGATCAAGGTCGCGCTCGCGACGGCGACCGCCTCACCGCCGCCGTGGCTGACTCGCCAGCATCCGGAGCTGCTCCCGCAGCTCGCCGACGGCACGGTCCTGCACGCCGGCAGCCGCCAGGCCTACGCGGTCTCGGCACCCCTCTTCCGCGACTACGCGCTGAAGATGACCCGCACCATGGCCGAGCGCTATCAGGATCATCCGGCGCTCGCACTCTGGCACGTCGACAACGAGCTGGGCTGCCACGTTCCCCACGACTACTCCGAACACGCGGCAGCCGCGTTCCGCCGCTGGCTCCGCGACCGCTACGAGACCATCGACCGTCTCAACCAGGCCTGGGGGACGGCCTTCTGGTCGCAGCGCTACGACGACTTCGAGGAGATCCTCCCGCCACGTACGTCTCCTGCCCAGGTCAACCCGACCCAGCAGCTCGACTTCGCGCGCTACTCCTCCGACGAGCTCCGGACGCACTACCGGGCGCTGCGGGACGTGCTGCGCGAGGTGACGCCGCACGTGCCGACGACGACCAACCTGATGGCTTCCACGCACACCAAGTGGATGGACTACTTCTCCTGGTCCGGCGACCTCGACGTGGTGGCCAACGACCACTACCTGATGGCTGCCGATGCCGACGCCCATGTCGAGCTCGCGCTCAGCGCCGACCTGACCCGCGGCATCGCGGGTGGGCAGCCGTGGATCCTGATGGAGCACTCCACGAGCGCGGTCAACTGGCAGCCCCGCAACCGGGCGAAGGAGCCGGGCGAGATGCTACGCAATTCGCTCCAGCACGTCGCCCGCGGCGCCGACGCGGTGATGTTCTTCCAGTGGCGGCAGTCGGCCGCCGGTGGCGAGAAGTACCACTCCGGGATGGTTCCCCACGCCGGGACCGAGACCGCGG
>NZ_JBHVKN010000324.1:0-3355 GCF_042798075.1 Nocardioides sp. NPDC057772 | reverse complement strand
GCTAGCCGTGGGTGCCGAGCCCCATCCGGCGAGCCAGCGGCTCGACGAGCCGGGGTGCGTACTGACGGGACATGTGGGTGCCGTCGTAGTGGGTGATGGTGTCACCCACTACGGCGGGGCAGGACCCGTCCCAGCAGAAGTAGGAACTCATGTCGACGACGTCGACGCCGACCTCCTCGGCCGCCCGGACCTGGACGTCGATCGAGGTCTCCCGGTCCTCGTCCCCGCTCATCAGGCAGTCGCCGAGGGTGGCGCCGGGCCGGGACAGGCAGGTCCCGGCGTTGGCGTCGAAGCCCTGGATGTCGCGGATCAGCACCGTACGTCGGGTGTGCCTGTCCACGCGGCGCAGGAAGTCGGTGTAGGCCGGGTGCATCAGCTCGTCGATCCGGCGGCGCTCACCGACCCAGTCGCCGTCCCCGTCGTAGACGCCCTGGATCGGGGGAGCGGTGGAGACGACGGTCAGGTCGGGGTCGAGCCGCTTGTACTGCTCGAACGCCCAGCGGTTGAACTCGTCGCACTCGGTGTAGGGGTCCTTCTCACCGCCGCGGTCGGTGGTGATCGAGGCGGAGACGCAGCGGTTCTTGACCAGGAAGTAGGTCTTGAAGCCGTGTCTCTTCCCGATCCGGTTCAGCGTGGGGACCCAGTGCAGGGCGTGGGAGTTGCCGAAGACCACCATCGTCCGGTCCCCGTCGGGGTCGCCTTCGACGCACAGGTCGCGCTCGGTGTCGTCGGTGTAGTCGCACCGCGTGCGGCGCGGCTTGAGGGAGTCGAGCTCGGTGAGTGCGGGCCGGAGCTCGGTCGGCACCGAGGTGTCGTCACGGGCGGCCAGCACCGAGGCGCGTACCAACGCCTCCTGCTCGTCCAGCGACGGATCGGCCGCGGGTGCGTCGGCCAGCGTGACCGCCGGCTGGTAGGAGCCGCGAGTGGCCTCGAAGTCGGCGTAGACGGTGCCGCCCAAGGCGATCGTGGCCACCAACCCGATGCTGACCGGGTAGAAGGTCAGCGCGCGCCGGGTCGGCCGCCAGACCGCGCCCTCACGGAAGGGGGCCTCGACGAGCCGGAACGAGACGTACGCCAGCACGAACGCGCCCCCGACGGCCAGGCCGCGCTCGGGCCGGGTGAGCTCGCGCTGGAGGACGATCTCAGGCATCACCAGGAGCGGCCAGTGCCACAGGTAGAGCGAGAAGGACCAGTCGCCGATCGCCCGCATCGGGGGGACCGACAGCAGCCGGGCGCCGAGGGTCGCCTCGCCCGACGGCAGTGCGCCGGCGAGGATGACGGCCGCGGACCCGAGGACCGGGAGCGCGGCCTGGTAGCCGGGGAACGGGGTGGCCTCGTCGTAGGCCAGGCACGCGACGACGATCGCGGCGAGTCCGCCCAGGACGAGCAGCTCGCGGGTCCAGGAGGCGCGGGCGAGCTGTTGCATCACCCGCCCGCTGGTGACCAGGATCGCAAGCGCGGCGCCGATCCCGAGCTCCCAGGCACGGGTGAGCGAGGAGAAGTAGGCCGCGGTGGCGTCGCCGGGCGTGTGGACGACCGACCAGGCGAAGCTCGTGAGGGTGATCAGCGCGATCGCGGCCAGCAGGAACCGGCGTGCCCGTGCCGAGCTCTGCTGGATGTCACCCTCGCCACGCTGGGAGGCACCGATCCTGCTCGCCACGACGATGCTGATCACCGCGACGAGCGGCCAGACCAGGTAGAACTGCTCCTCGACCGCCAGCGACCAGAAGTGCTGGACCGGCGACGGGGGCAGCTCCGCCTGGAAGTAGTCGGTGCCGGAGACGGCCATCCGGATGTTGGCCGCGAACGCCGAGGCCCAGACCGCGTCGACGGCGAGCGGCGCCACCTGGGCAGGACCCAGCAGAAGGACCGCGGCGACCACGGTCACCGCCAGGGTGAGGGTGGCAGCCGGGAGGATGCGCCGGGCCCGGCGCGCGTAGAAGCGCCTCAGCGATATCCGGCCGGTGCGGCCGAGCTCACCGACGAGCTGCTGGGTGATCAGGAAGCCCGAGATGACGAAGAAGACGTCGACGCCGACGAAGCCACCGGCGAACCAGGAGACGCCCGCGTGGGCGGCGAGGACGGTGAGGATGGCGACCGCGCGAAGGCCTTGGACGTCGCCACGCAGTTGTCGTGGGTGGGTCTTCGGAGGAGCTGTGGGGACTGACGAGGGGACCGAGATGTCAGAAGACATAGGCGGGCGAGGCTAGCAACCCCCGCCACGTCGGGTGGGCCCCCGTGGGTATCAGGCGCTGCCCAGCAACCCGAGGACCGTGCGGACGTCGTCGCTCGTG
The DNA here is from genome assembly GCF_042798075.1 of Nocardioides sp. NPDC057772. Lineage (NCBI taxonomy): Bacteria > Bacillati > Actinomycetota > Actinomycetes > Propionibacteriales > Nocardioidaceae > Nocardioides > Nocardioides sp. NPDC057772. The sequence continues at coordinate 1,061 of NZ_JBHVKN010000324.1, read as the reverse complement.
GTCTGCCAGGACGTCACGAACCGCACCTGCCCGTCGAGGCGGTGGAACAGCACGCCCGCGGCCTCCAGGCGGTCGGCGGTCTCCTCGGGGAGATCCAGCCAGGCCAGGTTGACGTCGACAGTGTTGGTGATGCGTACGCCGGCCGTGCGGAGGCCTTCGGCGAGCTCCGCCATCCGCTCGTTGGCGTTGCGGGCGTTGTGGAGCCAGAGGTCGTCGGTGAGGTAGGCGAGCAGCTGGGCCGACTGGTAGCGCATCTTCGAGGTGACGTGGCCGCTGCGCTTGGTGCGGTAGACCAGCTCGTCGGCGGGAGTGTCGGTGAAGCAGACGATCGCCTCGGCCGAGAGGGCGCCGTTCTTGGTCGCGCCCAGGGAGAGCACGTCGACACCCGCGCGCCAGGTGAGGTCGGCCGGCGACGCACCGGTGGCCACGACACCGTTCGCGAAGCGGGCGCCGTCGAGGTGCACCCGCAGGTCGCGGGTCTTGGCGATCGCGGTCAGCTCGGCGATCTCCGCGACGGAGTAGACCGTGCCGTAGTCGGACGGCGAGGTCAGCGAGAGGACGGCCGGCTGGGAGTGATGCGGGTCGCCCCAACGTACGCCGTCCAGGTGGGCCTGCAGGGCCTCCGGCGCCATCTTGTAGTCCTCGCCCGCGATGCCCGTCATCACCGCCCCGCCGCTCAGGAAGGAAGTGGCGCCGCCCTCGCTGCCGAGGATGTGCGCGGTCTCGTGACACACGACCGAACCCCACGGCGGGGTCATCGCGGAGAGCGAGAGAGCGTTGGCTGCGGTGCCGCTCAGGACCGGGAAGACGCGGGCCGTCGGGTGCTCGAAGACCTCGCGGACGCGGCTCTCGAGCGCGGCGGTCACCTCGTCACCTCCGTAGGCGAGGGCGGATCCGGAGTTGACGGCAGCCATCGCCTCCAGGATCGCGGGGGAGACGGCGGCGGCGTTGTCAGAGCGAAGTTCGACGGTCACGGTCCCTATTCTGGCGCGTCGCCTTCGTCGGCGGGCGCGCGGTGTAACACGTTGTTCGTAGGACTACTCGCCCTATCTAATAAGGCG
>NZ_JBHVKN010000323.1:432-3471 GCF_042798075.1 Nocardioides sp. NPDC057772 | reverse complement strand
GTCGGTGGTCGCCTCTAAGGTGCTCGCGTCCGCTGCTGGTCAACGTCACCGACACCCAACGAGAGCCTGACCGTCAGGGCATTGATCGAGCAAGGCGGTCGACGAGTCGCAGGGCCTCAGGAAGGCGGGCAGTGCCGGACATCGTGCGGACCAGGTAGGCGGCATCGGTCTGCGAGATGCCGGCGGCCGTGACGTACAACGGTCTGGACGAGCTTCCGCGTAGGACGGGTTCGGCGTGGGTGGCACTGCGGAACGCGGTCTTGGCGACGCCAATGACCGCTGGCGCGAGTCCGGCGTTCCAGACGTGCCGTCCCAGGCCAGGCCGTCCGTCCGGATCGAGGTCGACGTACCCGTCGACGATGAGCACGTCGAGCGGGTCGGTGTCGGCGAGGAGAGCCGTCAGGGCCGGCAGCTCCCGTTCGTAGAACCTGCCGGGGGCGTAGTCGGCCACCTCGGCGAGCCAAGCCGTGCGTTGCTCGATGATCGTGCCGAACTCGGGGCCGCCGCTGACCACGAGTGCGGCGTGCCCTCCCCCGGATAGCGGGTAGTGGGCGTCGGCAGCCCCGAACCTGGTCACCACGGTCACAGATTAAGGCGAGCGTGTGGAACACCGGTGAGTCGCGCATCAGGCACATGCCAGGATGGTGGCGAGAAGGACCGATGTGGGTCCGTGAACGCAAGGGTTAGAGATGACGGACGCAGCGTGGTACCCGGACCCGACCGGACAGGCCGAGCTTCGATACTACGACGGGAGCCAGTGGACCGAGCACGTGTCCACGGGCGGGCAGCAGTCGACGGCGCCCCTGGCGCCGCCTCAGGCGACGGTGGAGCAGGAGGCGCCGACGCAGGTCGGCTCGGCGCAGGCCGTGCAGGCGGCGTACGGCGACAGCGGCCACGCGCAGCAGGCCCAGTACGGGCAGCAGCCCGTCCAGTCCCAGCAGCCCGCCGGCGATGCGTTCGCGGGGATCTCGGGTGACCTGATCGACGGTCGCTTCTCCGAGATCGAGGGCAACGGCGCCGTGCTGCAGAACAAGAAGCTCCTGCGCGTGCGCCTCGGCGAGCCGTTCCAGGCCCGCCAGGGCTCGATGGTGGCCTACCAGGGCAACGTGCAGTTCAAGTACCAGGGCGGCGGCGTCGGCAAGTTCCTCAAGAAGGCCGTCACCGGTGAGGGCCTCAGCCTGATGGGCGTCGAGGGCCAGGGCGACGTCTTCCTGGCCGACGCGGCCAAGGAGGTCCACATCCTCCAGCTGAACAACTCGGGCATCTCGATCAACGGCGACCACGTGCTCGCCTTCTCCAACAGCCTGCAGTGGAACATCGAGCGGGTCCAGGGCGCCGGCATGCTCACCGGCGGCCTGTTCAACACCACGCTGCGCGGCACCGGCTGGGTCGCGGTCACCACGGAGGGCGACCCGGTGGTCCTCAACGCCGCCGAGGCGCCCACCTTCACCGACACCAACGCGGTCGTCGGCTGGTCGCTCGGCCTGCAGACCAGCCTGCAGAAGTCGTTCACCGCCGGTGCGCTCATCGGCCGCGGCAGCGGCGAGGCGTTCCAGGTCGCCTTCCAGGGCGCCGGCTTCGTCATCGTGCAGCCGTCCGAGGGTGCGGTCGTCCCGCCCCACTCGCACAGCTGAGCGCGATCCAGCGGGGTCGACTGCCGCGTACGTCACATGCTGGCGTACGCGGCGGACGCCAACTGCCGTCAATCGGCATCTGCTTGATACTGTCACCAGCAAGTTGACCGACATCCTTTAAGCACCGTCCCGTGAGGCGGAGAAGGAGGTACGGCGTGCCGCTGCATGCCCACAAAGAAGCACTCCTCGTACTCGAGGATGGTCGATCGTTCCGGGGGGAGTCGTTCGGCGCCGAGGGTGAGACCTTCGGCGAGGCGGTCTTCTCCACCGGCATGACGGGCTACCAGGAGACGCTGACCGACCCGAGCTACCACCGGCAGGTGGTCGTCATGACCGCGCCCCACGTCGGCAACACCGGCGTGAACGACGAGGACCCCGAGTCGCGTCGGATCTGGGTTGCCGGCTACGTCGTCCGAGACCCCGCCCGGGTCTCGTCCAACTGGCGCGCCCAGCGCAGCCTCGACGACGACCTGCGCGATCAGTCCGTGGTGGGCATCAGCGGGATCGACACCCGCGCGCTGACCCGTCACCTCCGCGAGCGCGGCGCGATGCGCGTCGGCATCTCCACGATCGAGACCGACCCCGAGGCCCTGCTGCAGAAGGTGCTCGCCTCCGCCGAGATGAGCGGTGCGAACCTCTCCGACGCGGTCAGCACCCAGGAGGCGTACGTCGTTCCCGCCCAGGGCGAGAAGCGGTTCACCGTCGCGGCCCTCGACCTCGGGATCAAGGAGATGACCCCGCAGCGGATGGCCGAGCGCGGCATCGAGGTGCACGTGCTCCCGGCGACCGCGACCCTCGAGGACGTCCTCGCGACGAAGCCAGACGGGCTCTTCTACTCCAACGGCCCGGGTGACCCGGCCGCGACCACCGGCCAGGTGGAGCTGCTCAAGGCGGCACTGGCCGAGGACATCCCCTACTTCGGCATCTGCTTCGGCAACCAGCTCTTCGGCCGCGCGCTGGGTTTCGGGACGTACAAGCTCAAGTACGGCCACCGTGGGATCAACCAGCCGGTCATGGACCTCACCACCCGCAAGGTCGAGGTGACCGCCCACAACCACGGCTTCGCCGTGGACGCCCCGATCGGGGAGGAGACGACGACGCCCTACGGCATCGCGACCGTCTCCCACGTCAACCTCAACGACGACTGCGTCGAGGGCCTCGAGCTCAAGGACGCCGAGACCGGGAAGCTCAAGGGCTTCTCCGTCCAGTACCACCCGGAGGCAGCGGCCGGCCCGCACGATGCCGCCTACCTCTTCGACCGGTTCATCTCTCTCATGGCGAAGGAGGTCTGAGCGATGCCCAAGCGCGAAGACATCAGGTCCGTGCTCGTGATCGGGTCCGGCCCGATCGTCATCGGCCAGGCCTGCGAGTTCGACTACTCCGGCACCCAGGCCTGTCGCGTGCT
>NZ_JBHVKN010000323.1:0-422 GCF_042798075.1 Nocardioides sp. NPDC057772 | reverse complement strand
GCCCCGCGGGCGTCGTGGTCGGGTGTCGTACGTGCCGGTCAGGCCTGTCGCGTGCTGCGCGAGGAGGGGATCCGGGTCATCCTGGTCAACTCCAACCCGGCCACGATCATGACCGACCCGGAGTTCGCCGACGCGACCTACGTCGAGCCGATCACCCCCGAGTTCGTCGAGAAGGTCATCGCCAAGGAGCGCCCCGACGCGCTGCTGGCGACCCTCGGCGGCCAGACCGCGCTCAACTGCGCGGTCGCGCTCGACGAGCGCGGCATCCTGGAGAAGTACGACGTCGAGCTGATCGGCGCGACCATCGACGCGATCCAGCGCGGTGAGAACCGCGAGGAGTTCAAGAAGATCGTCGCCGAGCTCGGTGGCGAGAGCGCCAAGTCGGTCATCTGCCACAGCATCGACGACCTGCTCGCCGGCGC
>NZ_JBHVKN010000322.1:0-3512 GCF_042798075.1 Nocardioides sp. NPDC057772 | reverse complement strand
GAAGGGGCTGATGCGCCGACTCGGCAGTAAACCAGAAGCTCAAGAAGGCAGATGCGTGCGAGGCGACATCTTCGGCCCCCGCCGCGGCCGCTTCCCAGCCCCCCGATAGATGAGCGCGACGACGCGGCCGCGATGCGGCCGGAAGGACTCCAGATAGTCGCGAAGCCGATCGTCGTCCCACGGCTTGTTGGTCAACGCCCACCCGACATCCTTCGCGAGATGGTAGTCACCGAAGCTGACCGCGTCCGGATCACCGAGGGCCCGCTGACGCACCTCGGCGACGGTCCATTCGCCGATGCCCGGGATGGTGGTGAGCCGCCGCTCGACCTCCTCGCCGGGAAGCCCGGCGGTGCGCTCGACGGCGCTCGCGACCCGGGCCGCCTGGAGGACGGCCTTGGAGCGGGCCGGGTCGACCGGCAACCTCAGCCAGTCCCCGCTCGGGATGGAGCGCAGGGTCTCCGGTGACGGCTGCAGGCGCAGCCCGTGGTCGGCACCGGGGCCCGGGGCGACCTCGCCGAAACGCCGCACCAGGTTGCCGAAGCCACGGAACGCCTCGTTGCTGGTCACCTTCTGCTCGATGATCGAGGGCACCAGCGCCTCCATCACCAGCTCGGTGCGCCCGAACCGGGGCACCTCGAAGCGCTCGAGCAACGTCGTGAGCAGCGGGTCGTCGGTGCGGAACTCCTCGGGACGGTCGTCGGCCCCGAGCAGGGCCGGAACCTGCTCCAGCGCCCATTCGGCGCCCTCGCCCCACGCCTCGGACTCGACGTCTGCGTCGCGCTGGCGCAGCCTGAGCGTGGCAGGTCCGTGCGGCGTACGGACGGCTCGCCAGTGGTCCTCACCGATGATCTTGTACGTCGGATCGCCGAGCCCGCGTCGCAGCGGCCGCAGCATCGAGGCGAGGCCCACCGCATAGCCCGGACGGACCGTCCGCTGCGCACTCATGTGTCGAGGTTAGCCCGCGGGAAGACGCGGCTCGTGGTCAGATGTGTCGCCCGGCCGGACGGGTCGCGGCCGGTGAACCCGAAGACGTGGTGCGCGCCGTGCAGTGCGTCGGCGGTGACGACCTGGTCGACGGCGTACGGGAGGACCTCGTAGCTCTGCGGCTGGTCGCCGATCGCGGCCGCCTCGGGACCGGGGATCTCCTCGACCCACAGGCGCCCGTCAGGGGTCCGGCGCAGCGTCCAGTCGACGATCCGGGCACGGTAGGTGCCCAGCAGCCGGTCGGCGTCGAAGCCGGCCGGCGGCTGATCGGGTGGCACCGGGTCGGCAGCGATGCGTACGCCGACGAGGTCGTGGAGGAGGTGGCCGATCACGTCGTGGTAGAGCCCGTAGGTGTCGCCGCCGTTGGTGAGGAGCGCGACCGCGAGGCCGTGCTCGGGCACCATCCGGAAGAACGCCGACTGCCCGATCGTCTGACCGTCGTGGCCGACGATCCCCTGCCCGGTGTCGTCCAGGGACCAGCCCAGGCCGCGACCGTCCGACCGGGTCGAGGCGGGATGGTCGACCTGGCGTTCGAGGACCTCGGCGCAGGAGGCGGCCGAGACGACGCGGGCGCCATCGGCGGCCACGCCGCCGGCCAGATGCATGGCGGCGAAGCCGAGCAGGTCGCGTACGCGCATGGAGAGCATCGCGCCGACAGGCCCGCTGGCGCGGGCCATCCCCCAGGACGGCGCCGGGCGGAGGACGTGCTCGGGACCGGGGTCGATGTGGCCCATCGCCGTACGGAACCGGATGGCGTCGTAGGGCGTCGTGGCGAGATGGGTGAGACCCAGCGGCGCGGCCAGGTGCTCGTGGAGGGCGCGGTCCCAGGTGGTGCCCCGCAGCACCTCGACCAGCCGCCCGAGCACCGCGAAACCCGCGTTGGAGTAGGAGAACCGCTCCCCCGGCGCGAAGATCTGCGGCAGGTCGCCCATCGAGGCGACGAACCTCTCGACCGCGTCGTCGCCGGGTCCGTGGTCGGTGAAGATGTCGCCCTCGAAGCCTGCGGTGTGCGAGAGCAGGTGGCGGACCGTGATCGTCCGCGTCGCCTCCTCGTCGGCGACCCGGAAGGACCGCAGGTGGCGACTGATCTGGTCATCGAGCCCGATCCTGCCCTCGTCGACGAGCTGCATCACCAGGTCGGTCGTCCACAGCTTCGTGATCGAGCCGACCTGGAAGAGCGAGTCGGTGGTCGCCTCGATGCCGGTGTCGAGGTTGAGGATTCCGCTCGCGTGGTCGACGACCTGGCCGTCGAGGAGGACTCCGACGGCAGCGGCCGGCACCCGGCGTCGTTCCATGAGTATGGGCAGCTCGTCCTGGAGCCAGGTGCGGGTGGGGGCGAGGGACATCGGGCAAGACCTGCTCACCGGTCGTTCTCGGCCAGGACCGTGAGCGCTCGCTCGAACGCGGCCCGGTCGGCCGGTTCGAGATCGGCCAGCAGCTCGGTCTCCATCGCAGCGATGGCCTCCCGGCAGCGGCGGAGGACCCGGGACCCGGCGGGGGTCAAGGAGACGATCCGGTTGCGGCGGTCGTCCGGGTCTGGCTGGCGCTCGACCATGCCCTCGGCCTCGAGGCGGTCCAGGTTGCCGATCAGCCGGGTCTTGTCGCGTCCCGTGGTCGCGGCCAGCTGTGCCTGCGTGGGTGCGTCCGAGTCGGCCAGCGCGGTCAGCACCGCGTAGTCCCACATCTCCAGCCCGGCGGAGTCGAGGATCGGCTTCTCGCGAGCCATCACCTCGCGCATCAGACGGGACAGCAGGAAGCCGAGCTCGGGTCGATCCACCGCAGAATGCTAACCGGTCGACAGATCGTATACATCTGCTTACGATCTACGCATGCTTACTTTCAAGGAGATGCTCACGGAGTACGACCGCGCGCTCGACGATACGACCGCCCTCGCCGCCGCAGCCGGCGACCTCACCGTTCCCACCCCTTGCGAGGGCTGGGACCTCGCCGACCTGTTCGGCCACATGGTCGGACAGAACCTCGGCTTCGCGGCGGCAGTCACCGACGGCGACGCGCCGGTCGCCGCGTACGCATCGGTGTCGGTGACCGCCGAGGACGTCGGCCGCCGTTGGGAGGACTCCGCCGTCCGGGCTCGGGAGGCGTTCGGCGCCGCCGACCCGGAGGCGACGATCCACCTCGCCGAGTTCGGCTTCCGTCCGACCGTCGCGGTCGCGCTGGGCATGCAGCTGCTCGACGCCGCCGTCCACGCCTGGGACGTCGCGACGGCTCTCGGGCGCAGCTATCAGCCCCCGGAGGCCACGGTGAGCCTCGTGCTCGGCCTGGCCCGGCAGATCGCCGGTACGCCGGGTGGGACGCCGGTGTTCGGCGCGCCGCTCGACGAGCGCGGAGACGATCAGTGGGGTGACGCGCTGCGTCTCTTGGGGCGCGACCCGGAGCGGCACGTGGCGGTGTAGCGCAAGGGTGGTCTCGACCCGCTTCGCGGGTTCGCAAGCTCACCCGCTGCGCTGCGGTCAGGGGCCACGCGCCGTCCGGGGGCAGGGCGTCGAGGGCGGCGGCCAGTGCGGAGG
>NZ_JBHVKN010000321.1:0-3528 GCF_042798075.1 Nocardioides sp. NPDC057772 | reverse complement strand
ACCGGGTGCGGCAGCTTCACTTCTGCCTGGCTCATCTGGGTGCTGGCTCCTGACGGGTCGAGGGACGGCGGGGGCGGCGTGCGGGGCGGGATGATCACCGAGCTACCTCGGCGAGCGCGCACTTCCCTTGCGGAGTTCCACGAGGGAAGCGACGCCTCGCCGAGGCACCTCGGTCAGCGGCGGTCAGTACTTCCGGTCAGGCAGCACCTCGGCCGCCTGCTCCGGGGTGAAGGTGGTCTCCTCGGTGACGATCCGCTCGGGGACCTCCTCGCCGGCGACGACCTTCTCGGCGACCTCCATCAGCTGCGGGCCGAGCAGCGGGCTGCACTCGACGATGAAGTTGATCTCTCCCGCGGCCAGCGCGGTCATGCCGTCCTTGACCGCGTCGACGGTGATGATCTTGATGTCGGTACCGGGCTTCTTCCCGGCCGCCTTGATCGCCTCGATCGCACCCAGACCCATGTCGTCGTTGTGGGCGTAGACGACATCGATCTTCGGCTCGGACTGCAGGAAGGCCTCCATGACCTGCTTGCCACCGTCACGGGTGAAGTCACCGGTCTGAGAGGCGGTGATCTTGATCTTGGAGTCGGCGGAGATCTTGTCCTCGAACCCCTTCTTGCGGTCGATCGCCGGGGCCGAACCGGTGGTGCCCTGCAGCTCGACGACGTTGACCGCGCCGTCCTTGTCGACGTCGGAGGCGTCCGCGTTGTCGACCAGCCACTGGCCCGCCTTCTCCCCCTCCTCGACGAAGTCGGAGCCGATGAAGGTCACGTAGAGCGAGGTGTCCTCGGTGTCCACGGCCCGGTCGGTCAGCACCACGGGGATCTTGGCGCGCTTGGCCTCCTGGAGCACCGCGTCCCAGCCGGTCTCGACGACCGGGCTGAACGCGATCACGTCCACCTTCTGCTGGATGTAGGACCGGATCGACTTGATCTGGTTCTCCTGCTTCTGCTGCGCATCCGAGAACTTCAGCTCGATGCCGGCCTCCTTGGCCGACTCCTGGATCGAGGTGGTGTTGGCGGTGCGCCAGCCACTCTCGGCCCCGACCTGGGCGAAGCCCATGGTGATCGAGCCGTCGTCGGCGGCTTCGCTGCCACCGCACGCGCTGAGCGACATCCCGCCGATGGCGAGCACACACAGAGCGGTGAGCGTCTTCTTCACTGTCGTCCTCCAGTGTTTCACTGCGGCGGCCTGGTGTGACCGTCGTCACGATGCGACTCAGTGTGAGCGTTAACATCCGCGCGGTCAAGCGGAATCGGAAGATCGGTTCGAATCGGCAGCAGGTCGTCCGGAAACCCCCATAGTGTGACGACCATGACGCTCACCCTCTCTCCGGAACAGGCGCGTCGGATCGCCGTGCGTGCCCAGCTCCTCGATGCGCGCCGGCCGGCCTCGCTGGTGCAGACAGTCGACCAGCTGACGCTCCTGCAGATCGACCCGACCAAGGCGATCGCACCGAGCGCGGATCTGGTGGCGTGGTCGCGGTTGGGGGATGCGTACGACCATTCGGATCTCACCTTCGCCCTCGAGCAGGAGCGCTCGTTGGTCGAGTTCTCCAGCTTCATCGTGCCGATGGACGAGATCGAGACCGTTCTGGCGCTCTCTCCCGGGCGGATCCACCCCACGGCCGTCGAGTGGGTGGAGGCCAACAGCAGATTCCGTACGCAGATCCTGGATCGCCTGCGAGCCGATGGCCCACTCGTGGCCGGCGAGATCGAGGACACCTCGGAGGTGTCATGGGCCTCGACCGGATGGACCAACGACAAGAACGTGCTGCGGATGATCGAGCTGCTCAATCGGATGGGCGAGGTCGCGATCGCCGGGCGCCGCGGGAAGCTTCGCACCTGGGACCTCGCCGAGCGTGTCTACCCCTCTGACCTGCAGCTTCCGCCGCCCGAGAAGGCGCTCGAGGTGGAGACGGTGCGGCGGCTGGCCTCGCTCGGGATCGCCCGCCCCGGGCGGAAGGACTCCTCTGGTGGCGAGGTGCTCGGCGCCGGAGACGCCGGCGTCCCGTGCACCGTGACCGGGGTCGACGGCGAGTGGCGCGTCGACCCCGAGGCGCTCGCCGCGCTCGAGGACGAGTTCGCGCCGCGTACGGCCCTGCTCTCCCCCTTCGACCGCCTGGTCTACGACCGAGATCGGGCCCTGGAGCTGTTCGGGTTCGAGTACGTCCTGGAGATGTACAAGCCGGCCGCCAAACGGCGCTGGGGCTACTTCGCCCTTCCGATCCTGCACGGCGATCGGCTGGTCGGGAAGCTCGACGCCAAGGTGGACCGCAAGTCGGGGCAGCTGCTCGTCTTCGCCGTCCACGAGGACTTCCCGTGGAACCCACAGATCAGGGACGCGGTGGACGCCGAGATCGAGGCTCTGGCGGCGTGGCTCGGCGTCGACGTGACCCACCCCTGACGCGGATCCAGGCAGGTGCGGATTGCTCTTCTCACCATCACGACGCGCGCCTACTGTGGGCAGCGGGGTCAGACATCGATCAAAGGAGATCAGCATGGCAACGCTCAACCCCTACATCAGCTTCAACGGCCAGGCGAAGGAAGCACTCGAGTTCTACAGCTCGGTGCTCGGCGGCAAGGTCGAGGTCATGACGTTCGGCGACATGCCCGAGATGGGCGCCCCCGCCGAGGCCGCCGACCAGGTCATGCACGGCTCGCTCACGTTCGACGACGGCCGAGTCCTGATGGCCTCCGACACGCCTCCGGGCATGGACTACGTCGCCCCGACCGCCGGCGTCACCATCGCAGTCACCAGCTCTGACCCCGCCGACCACGAGATCTACGCCGAGCAGTTCGCCAAGCTCTCCGAGGGAGGCACGGCCGGGATGCCGTTCGACCTGGCGCCCTGGGGCGACTACTTCGGCCAGTTCGATGACAAGTTCGGGGTGAGCTGGATGTTCGACGTCGCCGGCCCGGAGTCCACACCCGCCTAGTCAGACCAGAGTCGAGGTGAAGATCGTCCTTTCGTAGGAGGTGCGATCGCCCGCGCCGCCGTAGCGTCTGAGGCATGCTCATCGCCGAAGATCTGCTGCTGCTCGTGCTTGACGACGAGAAGGGCACCCTCACCTCGTCCTGGGTCCAGCAGGCGCTGGGCGGAGCGCTCCTGACCGAGCTCGTGCTGACGGGCGCGGTCCAGGTGACGCCCAGGTCCGGGCTCACCCCGGCGAAGGCGGTGGCGGTGCCGCAACACCGGCCCGACGAGCCGATCCTGGCCGCTGCGTACGACTCGCTGGCAGCCAAGCCGCTGGCGGCCAAGAATGCCGTCACCGACCTCGGCAAGGGTCTCCACGAGGCCCTTGCCGCTCGGCTCTGCGACCGCAACATCCTCAAGCGCCGCGACGAGAAGATCCTCGGCCTCTTCCCGCGCACCACCTGGCCGGCCGCGGACTCGACCCATGAGAACGCCGTACGCGGCCAGCTGGCCGCCATCCTCGTCCAGGGCGCCACCCTGGTGAGACCCACGTTAGGAAGGGTTCCGGCAAGCCTGATTCCGCAATTTCGCTGGCCCGAGAATTTCTTTTGC
>NZ_JBHVKN010000320.1:0-3544 GCF_042798075.1 Nocardioides sp. NPDC057772 | reverse complement strand
AGGAGGCGACGCTCGGCAGCCTCCAGCTCCTTGCCCCGCGCGACCGCGGCCTCCTCGGCCTCGGCGCGCTCCTTGGCACGGGTGTCGGCGAGCTTCTCGGCCTCGACACGGGCGCGGGCGTACTCCTCCGCGGCCTTCTCGGCGACCTCGCGCGCCTGGTGGGCGTCGGCCGCCAGCTCGGCGTGGAGCTTGGCGGTCTCGTCGGCCTTCGCGCGGGCAGCGGCGTGCTTGGCAGCGGACTCCTCTGCCACCAGGCGCTCGGCCGCCTGCTCGGCGGCTGCCTGCTCGGCGGAGATGCGAAGCGACTCGGCTGCGGCGGCCGCGCGGGCCAGCTCCGCAGCGCGCGCCGTCAGGTCCTCGTCGTCACCCGGCTGGGCGGCCGAATCCCGGCTCCACCACTTGCCACTGGGGGTCTGCGTGCTCACGAGGGTGAATGCTAACGGCGAAGTAGGCGGCGTGTGGAGTCTCCGAGAGGATTAACACGCCTGCTACCTGGAACTACACGGATGTAGTTCGAAGGGGTGTCGACGTCAGTAGACGAGCGCCTGCACGCCGTCGCGCAGGATCTCCTCGGCGAACACCACCGCGCCCTTGATGGTGACGCCCTTGATCAGGTCGTCCTCGGCCAGGTCTCGCCGCGAAGCGCACTGGCTGCAGACGGTCACCTGACCGGACTCGATGACCAGCGCGATCAGGTCCTGGAGCGGCGCGGCGTTCTCCAGCGTGAACTCCTCCGCACGCCCGGGCACCGCGAACCACGTCGCCTCGCCCGTGAGCCACAGCGACACCTTGGCACCGGCGGTCGCGGCCGCCGAGGCGACCGTGAAGGCCTGGTTCGTACGCTCGGGCGCCTCGGCGCCCACGGTCACCTTCACCACGAGTTCTTGCATGCCGAGCACATTAGCGCTTGCGTTTCGGGTCGTAGGCGACGTACGGCCTAAACTCGGCGTGTGGCTTTCGAACTTCCGGAGAACCTTCACCCCGACGCGGGACCCTGCGCATGGATGCTCGGCACCTGGCAGGGCAACGGGCACGGTGACTATCCGACGATCGACAAGTTCGAATTCGGTCAGGAGCTGATCTTCACCCACGACGGCCGGCCGTTCTTCCACTACTTCTCGCGCTCGTGGATCATCGACCCCGAGACCGGCGAGAAGGTGCGCGACGCCGCGCTCGAGACCGGCTTCCTCCGCTTCCGCCCCGAGGGCGAGGTCGAGTGGGTGATGACGCACAGCAGCGGCATCGTCGAGATCTGGTATGGCAAGGCCGAGGGCGGCAAGCTCGACATCGTCACCGACGCGGTCGCTCGCACGGAGACGGCCAAGGAATACACCGCCGGCAAGCGGCTCTACGGCAACGTCGAGGGCGACCTGCTCTATGCCTACGACATGGCCGCGATGGGTCAGGCGCTGCAGCCGCACCTGTGGGCGCGGCTCAAGCGGGTCCCCAAGTAGGCGCGATGACCGAGGCGGCTGAGGACTGGCGCGAAGCTCTTCGGGCGAAGGGCTATCGCCTCACGCCCCAGCGCGAGCTCGTCCTCGGAGCCGTCGAGCGGCTGCGGCACGCCACCCCCGAGGAGGTGCTCGCGGTCGTGCGCGAGTCCTCCTCCGCGATCAACCTCTCCACCGTCTACCGCAACCTCGAGGTGCTCGAGGAGCTCGGCCTGGTGCGCCACGCCCACCTGGGCGAGCGGGCCTCGACCTACCATTCCGTCTCCGGGCGCCCGCATTTTCATGCGGTGTGCAGGAAGTGTCAGAAGGTCACGAGCGTTGACCCCTCTGTGGCCGACGGAATCTGCGAGCGGCTGCGCGAGGAGTACGCCTTCGAGGCAGATGTCGCTCATCTGACCGTCTTCGGGGCGTGCGTCGACTGTTCTTCCGAGCCCACGTAGGAGCACAGCATGATGACTGCCAGCCCGCTTCTGTCACTGTCCGGCGCCGTCGCCGGGGATGGTGTCGACGCACCCGTCGCCGCGCACTACGGATCGTTCAACCTGGAGCAGCGGACGCTGGCCTCCGGTGAGGGCTTCGTCGACCTCTCCCACCGTGATGTGGTGCGGATCGCGGGGCCCGACCGGCTGACCTGGCTGCACTCGCTGACCTCCCAGGCGTTCGAGGGTCTGGCTCCCGGCGCCTGGACCTCGGCCCTGATCCTGTCGCCGCAAGGACACGTCGAGCACTTCTTCTCCGGCGTCGACGACGGCACCGCCTTCCTGGCGTGGACCGAGCCGGGCACCGGTGAGGCCCTCGTGACATACCTGGACCGGATGAAGTTCTGGTCCGACGTGACCGTGACGCTCGAGACCTCGCAGGCGTCCGTGTGGCGCCCCGCGCAGGGCTACTCCTTCGTCCCGCGCGAGTCCTTGGAGACGTACGCCGCTGCTGCCGGCCCCGCCTGCGGCTTCTGGGCGTTCGAAGCCCTCCGGATCGAGCGCGGTGAGCCGCGGTTCGGCGTGGACACCGATGCGCGCACGATCCCCAACGAGGTCGGCTGGGTACCGGGGGCTGCTGACGTGGCCGGTCCGGAGTACGCCGTCCACCTCGACAAGGGCTGCTACCGCGGCCAGGAGACCGTCGCTCGCGTGCACACGCTGGGCCGCCCGCCCCGTCGCCTGGTCCTGCTTCACCTCGACGGCTCCGAGAACCGGCTGCCCGCTGCCGGGTCGGACCTGGTCTTCGGGGAGAAGACCGTGGGGTTCGTCGGGTCGTCCGCCCGGCACCACGAGCTCGGCCCGATCGCGTTGGGGCTGGTCAAGCGCAACGTGCCGGTGGACGCGCAGCTCGTCGTGGACGGTATGCCGGTCGCACAGGAGGTCCTCGTCGACCCCGAGATCGGTCTCCACATCCGCCCGCTCCGCTGAGGCCAGCCGGTCAGAGCCGTCCGTTCGAGCGGACGGGTACGTCGGCGGTCGGCCAGTCGCGCGAGGTCCTGTAGGCCGCCTGGGATTCGGTGCGTTCCGGTTGCCTTGGAGACTGGGTCACGGTCGACGGTGCGCCCCACAGGATCCAGCGCCGCCGGGGCGGGAGAGGTAGCCAGGTGTCTTGGAACGAGTTGAACCAGTGCCCCGGCGGTTCGAGGCGAAAGCAGCCCTCGTCATATCCGGTGATCTCGGCGCCGACGGTCACCCAGCCGGCGAGGACCCCGATCAACGGGTGCCGCATGCCGGCCGGTGGGCTCAGACTGCTGTGCCAGGCGAGGTAGACCGAGGTCGGTAGCGGAAGCCGCCACGGCCCGGCGACGGCGCGAGCGCGTTCGCTCCACGCGGCGGCGACGTCGGAGGTTTGTGTCCTCCCGATCCGGACGACGAACGGGCGCCAGCGGTCGAGCTCTGGGAGCGGGCACTCAGGACGGTCGAGGAGTTTGTCGATTCCCTGTTCGTCATAGAGAAGCGCGCTTCCTTGCCGGGTCGCTGGACCTGCCAGTCCGGCGGCCAGCACCCGGGCTGCATCTCGCAGGCCGATGTTGTGAGCGACTGAGATCGTCTCGGCGGCGGCCCGAGCGGTGAGCTTCATATGACGAACGTAAGGGCGAGCACCGACAAGCC
>NZ_JBHVKN010000319.1:0-3675 GCF_042798075.1 Nocardioides sp. NPDC057772 | reverse complement strand
GAAGTCACGGGGGTGACTTCTCGGCCGACGTGAGTGACGTCTCGGCTACCTGCCCTTGAACTCCGGCTTGCGCTTCTCCAGGAAGGCCTTCGGACCCTCCTTGGCGTCCTCGGAGGCGAAGACCGCGGCACCGACCTTGGCGTCGTCGGCCCAGCACTCCTCCTCGTGCTTGCCCTCCGAGTCGCGCATCGTGCGGAGGATCGCCTGGACCGCGAGCGGGCCGTTGGCGGCGATCATGTCGGCGAGCTCGTGGGCCTTCTCGAGCGCGGTGCCGTCGGGGACGACGTGGCCGATGAGTCCGATCTCCTTGGCCTCGGACGCCTTCAACGTACGCCCGGTGAGCAGCAGCTCGGCAGCGACCGTGTAGGGGATCTGGCGGGGGAGACGCACCGCGGAGCCGCCCATCGGGTAGAGCGACCAGCGGGCCTCGGCGACGCCGAACTTGGCCGACTCGCCGGCCACCCGGATGTCGGTGCCCTGCAGGATCTCGGTGCCGCCGGCGATGGCCGGGCCCTCGATCGCCGCGATCAGCGGCTTGGTGAGCCGGAAGCCCTTGAGCAGCCCCTTGATCACCGACGGGTCGAAGCCCTCCTCGAACGACTCCGAGGGGGGCTTCTCGTCGGCCTTCTTCAGGTCCATCCCGGCGCAGAAGTAGCCACCCGCGCCGGTCAGGATGCAGACCCGGATCTCCGGGTCGGAGTTCACCCGGTCCCAGGCGTCCTCCATGATCCGCAGCATCTCGGAGGAGAGCGCGTTGCGGCGCTCGGGACGGTTCATCGTGACGATGAGCTTGTGGCCGTCCTGCTCGACGATCGCATGCGGCGTCTCGGCAGAAGATTCTGTGATCGGCATAACATCAGACCCTAGCGGAAAACTGAAACGTGTTCTAGTCTCGCACTCATGGCGCTGAACCTTGCTGACCTCTTCGAACACGCCGTCGACGCCGCGCCCGAGAAGGTGTCGGTCCAAGTCGGCGACCGCAAAGTGACCTACGCCGAGCTCGAGCGTGAGTCCAACAAGCTGGCCCACTACCTGGCCGCCCAGGGGATCGGGAAGGGTGATCACGTCGGGCTCTACTCCAAGAACTCCGTCGAGCACGTCATCGCCCTGCTCGCGATCCTCAAGATCCGTGCCGTCGCGATCAACGTGAACTACCGCTACGTGGCCGGGGAGCTGGAGTACCTCTTCGGGAACGCCGACCTCAAGGCACTGGTCCACGACCGTGTCTACGCCCCGCTCGTCGCCGAGGTCGCCCCGAAGCTGGAGGGTCTGACGACGTTCGTCGCGGTGCCCAACCCGCTCGAGCCCAGCGACGACTCCGACCTGAGCCCGTTCGGTGGCGTCACGCTGGAGGAGGCGCAGTCCGGCCAGTCCGACGCTCGCGACTTCGGTGAACGCAGCCCCGACGACATCCACGTCATCTACACCGGTGGCACCACCGGGTTCCCCAAGGGTGTGATGTGGCGTCACGAGGACTTCTGGCGCGTGCTGGGCGGCGGCATCGACTTCATGACCGGCGTACCGCTGGAGGAGTACGACCAGTCCAAGCAGGCCGCGGGCGACGGGCTGATCACGCTGCCGCTCAGCCCGCTGATGCACGGCGGCGCCCAGGCCTCGCTGCTCATGCATCTCTTCGCCGGTCAGGTGACGATCCTGGAGCCCAAGTTCGATCCGGTACGCACCTGGGAGATCGTCGACCGCGAGAAGGTGCAGATGATGTTCATGACCGGCGATGCCATGGCGGTGCCCCTCATCGATGCGTACGAGGCCGGTGGCTTCGACGGGCAGTCGCTGTTCGCCATCGCCTCCAGCGCCGCGATCTTCTCCAAGTCGGTCAAGGAACGCTGGATGAAGGCGTTCCCGAACGCCGTCTTCACCGACTCCGTGGGCTCGACCGAGACCGGGTTCCAGGGCACGGGTCTTCAGGACGCCTCGGCGCTGTCCACCGACGGTCCGGTGGTCACCGCTGGCCCGCACACCGCCGTGATCGGCGATGACGGTCATCCCCTCGACCTCGCCAAGGACGTCGGCAAGATCGGCCGTACCGCCCGGAAGGGTCACGTCCCTGTCGGCTACTACAAGGACCCCGAGAAGTCCGCGAAGACCTTCATGGAGATCGACCGCGAGCGGTACGCGATCCCGGGCGACTACGCGCGGATCGAGACCGACAACCGCCTCACCCTGCTCGGACGAGGCTCCAACTGCATCAACACGGGCGGGGAGAAGGTCTACCCCGAGGAGGTCGAGGCTGCGATCAAGGCCCACCCCGACGTCTACGACACGCTCGTCGTCGGGATCCCGGACGAGCGCTACGGCCAGGCGGTGGCGGCGGTCGTCCAGCCACGACCCGGCGCGACGATCGAGCTCGAGGGGCTGCGCACGTTCCTGCGGGAGCACCTGTCCGGCTACAAGCTGCCACGAGCGCTGACCATCGTCGACGAGGTGCCCCGCAACGCCACTGGCAAGGCCCAGTACCCCAAGGCCAAGGAGATCGCCCTGGCCGACCGAGCGACCGCGACCGAGCAGGACTCCGAAGGAGCAACAGCATGATCCGTACGCCATTGTGCGAGGCATTCGGGATCGACTACCCGATCTTCGCCTTCACCCCCTCCGAGCACGTGGCCGCGGAGGTCTCCAAGGCCGGCGGGCTGGGCGTGCTGGGCTGCGTACGTTTCAACGACGCCGAGGAGCTCGACCGCACGCTCACCTGGATGGACGAGAACACCGACGGCAAGCCCTACGGCGTCGACGTCGTCATGCCGATGAAGGTGCCGACCGAGGGCACCTCGACCGACCTGTCCGCCTACATCCCTGCGGAGCACACCGAGTGGGTCGACAAGACGCTGCTCTCGCTGGGCGTGCCGCCGCTGCCGGAGGGGGAGGGGCGCGAAGGGGTGCTGGGCTGGCTGCACTCGACCGCACGCTCGCACGTCGACGTCGCGCTGCAGCACCGGCCCGTGCTGATCGCCAACGCGCTCGGCACCCCGCCCAACGACGTGATCGAGAAGGCGCACGAGCACGGGATCAAGGTGGCGGCGCTTGCGGGCGCACCGAAGCATGCCGTCTCGCACGTCTCCAACGGCGTCGACATCATCGTCGCCCAGGGTTACGAGGCCGGTGGGCACACCGGCGAGATCGCCTCGATGGTCCTGCAGCCCGACATCGTCGACGCGGTCGGGCCGGACGTGCCGGTGCTGGGCGCGGGCGGGATCGGCTCGGGCCGGCAGATCGCCGCATCCCTCGCGCTCGGCGCACAGGGCGTCTGGACCGGCTCCATCTGGCTCGGGACGTCGGAGTACCGCAACCTCAACACCCACGCCGGCTGGGAGACCGCCTTCACCCGCGCCACCTCCGCCGACACCCGCCGGATGCGGATCTACACCGGCAAGCCAGCCCGGCTGCTGAAGTCGAAGTGGACCGACGCGTGGGAGGCCGAGGGATCGCCCACGCCGCTGCCGATGCCGCTGCAGAACCTGCTCGTCTCCGACGCCCACAACCGCATCAACGCCGCCGGTGATCCCGACGTCGTCGCGATGCCGGTGGGGCAGATCGTCGGCCGGATGAACGAGGTGCGCTCCGTCGCCGAGGTGATGGCGGATCTGATCGCCGAGTTCGAGGCCACGGTCAAGCGCCTGGACGCGATCTCCGAGGGCTAGCCCCGCAGAACCACCACTG
>NZ_JBHVKN010000318.1:0-3681 GCF_042798075.1 Nocardioides sp. NPDC057772 | reverse complement strand
GCCGCGCGGTCATCGACGGCATCGTCCTGGCCGAGCTGGCCTCGGAGCTGGCCGACGCCCCCAACCCTGACCGGGCGAAGGCGGTCAGCGCCCGCAACCGGATGCTCGGGATCGTCACCAAGACCACCGTGGACACCGTGATGGCGCAGGTCGAGATGGTGTGCGGGCCCTATCGGATCGTCTCGCTGATGAGCGCCGAGGCCGCCGTCGAGCTCGGTCTCGAGCCCGGCGTCAGCGCGGTCGCGTCCATCAAGTCGACCAACGTCGTCGTGGAGCGCCCATGATCAAGCAGCCTGCCCTCGCTGTCAGCATCGCCGTCGCAGCCACCCTCGCGCTCGCCGGCTGCGGCAGCGCGAGCGGACAGGCCGACCAACAGGAACTGACCGTCTTCGCGGCGGCCTCGCTGACCGACACGTTCACCCAGCTGGCCGAGGAGTTCGAGAAGCAGCACCCCGAGGTGAAGGTGACCACGAGCTTCGGCGGCTCCTCGGACCTGGTCGCCCAGATCGAGGACGGCGCCCCGGCCGACGTCTTCGCCTCGGCCGACGCCAAGAACATGGACAAGCTCGGTGACCTGGCCACCGACCCGCAGGACTTCGCCTCCAACACCCTGGAGATCGCCACCCCGCCCGGCAACCCGGCCGACATCGCCGGCTTCCAGGATCTCGCCCGGGAGAGCACCAAGGTCGTCGTCTGCGCGGTCGAGGTCCCCTGTGGCAACGCGACCGCCGAGATGGAGGAGAAGACCGGCGTCGACATCGAGCCGGTCAGCGAGGAGCAGTCGGTCAGCGACGTGCTCGCCAAGGTCACCTCCGGCGACGCCGACGCCGGGCTGGTCTACGTCACCGACGTGACCGCCGCCGGCGACACCGTGACGGGCGTCGAGTTCGAGGAGTCCGACCAGGTCGTGAACACCTACCCGATCACTGCCCTCGACGGCGCCGACGACGCCGACCTGGCCCAGGAGTTCGTCGACCTGGTGCTGAGCGAGACCGGACAGAAGGTGCTGAGCGATGCCGGCTTCGGCCAGCCCTGACCTTCTCCGGAGGCCCGGACGGACGGACCGGCAGCGGGGGGCCGGTCCGTCCGTCGGGATGCCACGCTGGCTGTGGTTCCCGGCAGCCATCGCCGCCGCGTTCATCATCGTCCCGCTGGCCGCGATCGTCCTGCGCGTCGACCCGGCGACCCTGCCCTCGCTGATCACCTCGCCCTCCGCGCTGGAGGCACTCTGGCTGAGCCTGCGCACCGCGGTGGCCAGCACCGTGCTGTGCATCCTGCTCGGCGTGCCGCTCTCCACGGTGCTCGCCCGCACCAGCTTCCGGGGACAGGGGCTGGTGCGCTCGCTGGTGCTGCTGCCGCTCGTACTGCCACCGGTCGTCAGCGGGCTCGCCCTGCTCTACACCTTCGGCCGACGCGGGCTGCTGGGGCAGTCGCTGGACCTGGTCGGCATCCAGATCCCGTTCACCACCCTCGCCGTGGTGATGGCCCAGACGTTCGTCGCGCTGCCGTTCCTGGTGATCAGCCTCGAGGGAGCCCTGCGCACCAGCGGCACCCGCTACGAGGCCGTCGCGGCCACGCTGGGAGCCCGCCCGACCACGGTCTTCCGCCGCGTGACCCTGCCTCTCGTCGCGCCCGGCCTGCTCTCCGGGTCCGTCCTCGCCTTCGCCCGCTGCCTGGGCGAGTTCGGCGCCACGATCACCTTCGCCGGCAACCTTCCCGGCGTCACCAGCACGATGCCGCTGCAGGTCTACCTGCTCCGCGTCGACGACCCCGACGCGGCGGTCGCGCTCTCGCTGGTGCTGGTCGTCGTCGCGATCGCCGTCATCGGCTTCGCCCGTCACGGGAGGGCCCTGTGAGCGAGCGCAAGCGAGCGAACCATCAGATCCACACGCCGCCATCTCCGTACGATGGCGCTTGCGCTACGGAGGTGGCGGCGTGAGTTCTCTCCACCTGCGGGCCGTGATCGCCCAGCGCGGCATCGACGTCACCCTCGACGTGGCCGCCGGCGAGACGGTCGCGCTCACCGGCCCCAACGGCGCCGGCAAGTCGAGCCTGCTGGGGGTGATCGCCGGCCTCCTCCATCCCGACGAAGGAGAGGTACGCCTCGGCGACCGCGTCGTCGACTCCACGCCCCCGCACGCCCGCGGGGTCGCTCTCCTGGCCCAGGACCCGCTGCTGTTCCCGCACCTGTCGGTGCTCGCCAACGTCGCCTTCGCTCCGCGAGCACGCGGCGTACGCCGCCACCAGGCCAACGAGCTCGCCCTGCGACACCTCACCGACATCGGTGCCCAGACGCTGGCCGGGCGCAAGCCGCATGAGATCTCCGGCGGCCAGGCCCAGCGAGTGGCGGTGGCCCGGGCGCTCGCCGCGGATCCCGAGCTGCTCCTGCTCGACGAGCCGATGGCCTCGCTCGACGTCGACGTCCGCCCCGCGCTGCGGCAGACGCTCCGTACCGCCCTCGAGGGCAGGACCGCCATCATCGTCACCCACGACGCCGCCGACGCTCGGGCGCTCGCCGACCGGGTGGTGGTGGTCGAGCACGGTCGCATCGTCGAGGACGGCCCGACCGAACGGGTCCTGAACGACCCGCAGACACCGTTCGCTGTGAGGCTTGTCTCTGGATCGATCAAGTGACGCGGCGGCCACGGCACCGCACACGGCCGATAGATTGATCCCCATGAACGACACCCAGCCGCTCGGCGTCGCCCCCACCGCTCCTGACCGCAACCTGGCCCTGGAGCTGGTGCGCGTGACCGAGGCAGCGGCGATGGCCGCCGCCCGCTGGGTGGGTCGTGGCGACAAGAACGGCGCCGACGGGGTCGCGGTCAACGCGATGCGCACCATGATCTCCACGGTCGCCATGAACGGCACCGTCGTGATCGGCGAGGGCGAGAAGGACAACGCCCCGATGCTGTTCAACGGCGAGCAGGTCGGGGACGGCACCGGCCCCGAGTGCGACGTCGCGGTCGACCCGATCGACGGCACCACGCTGACCGCCAAGGGCATGAGCAACGCGGTGGCGGTGATGGCGGTCGCCCCGCGCGGCAGCATGTACGACCCCAGCGCCGTCTTCTACATGGAGAAGCTGGTCACCGGTCCCGAGGCCGCCGACGTCGTCGACATCCGGCTGCCGGTCGCCGAGAACATCGCCGCGGTCGCGAAGGCCAAGGCCACCACTGCCTCCGACATCACCGTGATCGTGCTCGACCGCCCGCGCCACGACAAGCTGGTCGAGGAGATCCGCGAGACCGGCGCCCGCATCAAGTTCATCGTCGACGGTGACGTCGCCGGTGCCATCTCGGCGGCTCGTGCCGGCTCCGGCGCCGACCTGCTGATGGGCATCGGAGGCACCCCTGAAGGCATCGTCGCCGCCTGCGCGATGAAGGCCCTGGGCGGCACCATCCAGGGCCGGCTGTGGCCGAAGGACGACGAGGAGCGCCAGCGTGCCCTCGACGCCGGCCACAACCTCGACCCCGACTTCGTGCTCCACACCGACGACCTGGTCACCGGCGACGACTGCTTCTTCGTCGCCACCGGCATCACCGACGGCGACCTGATGCGCGGGGTGCAGTATCTCCCCCACGGCGCCGTCGTCACCGACTCCCTGGTGATGCGCAGCCGCTCGGGCACCATCCGCAAGGTCACCTCCGAGCACCAGCTCGCCAAGCTCAAGGCCTACAG
>NZ_JBHVKN010000317.1:0-3756 GCF_042798075.1 Nocardioides sp. NPDC057772 | reverse complement strand
GACACCGGTCTGGTTGTCCCGGTCGAAGTCACCGCCGGCGGCGATCATGCGGCGTACGAATCCCAGCCGGGTGGTGGTGGCGACGTCGATCATGTGGGCGAGCACGTCGTGGACGGTCCACCCGGCGCACAGCGACGGGGTCGTCCAGCGTGCCGGGGCGAGGGTCTCGAGATCGCGGATCAGCGCCTCACGTTCGGCGTGCACCACGGACCAGATCGCGCTCTTGGACGACATGGTCCGGACGCTACCGCGCCCGCACCGGGCACGCCCCTGCATTAGACGACGGTGACCTGCGTGAGGGTCGACTACTCCACGGGAACCCGGGCCTCGATCTCCGCGAGCCAGGCCGCGGGCGAGGCGTCGGAGGGCATCCGCCAGTCGCCGCGGGGCGACATGGTGCCGCCGTTGGAGACCTTGGGGCCGTTGGGCAGGGCGCTGCGCTTGAACTGGTTCGCGAAGAAGCGCTTCACGAAGACCTCGAGCCAGGCCCGGATCTCCTTCATCTCGTACGCCGCCCGCTTCCCCTCCGGGAACCCCGGGGGCCACTCGCCCGCCTCGACGTCGTGCCAGGCGTTCCACGCCAGGAAGGCGATCTTCGAGGGCGTGAAGCCGTTGCGGACGGTGTGGAAGAGGGTGAAGTCCTGCAGGGCGTACGGCCCGATCTTCTGCTCGGTGGACTGCAGCTCCTCGCCCGGCACGAGCTCGGGCGAGATCTCCTGGTCGAGGATCGCCTGGAGCACCTCGTCGGCGGTGCCGTCGAACTGCTCGGTGGTGATCACCCAGCGGATCAGGTGCTGGATCAAGGTCTTCGGCACACCGGCGTTGACGTTGTAGTGCGACATCTGGTCGCCGACGCCGTAGGTTGCCCAGCCGAGCGCCAGCTCGGAGAGGTCACCGGTGCCCAGGACGATGCCGCCGCGCTGGTTGGCGATGCGGAAGAGGAAGTCGGTGCGCAGGCCCGCCTGGACGTTCTCGAACGTGACGTCGTAGACCGGCTCACCGTCGCCGGCCGGGTGACCGATCTCCTTGAGCATCTGGGTGGCGGTGGGCCGGATGTCGAGCGTCTCGTAGGTCGTCCCGAGCGCCTCCATCAGGTGGATCGCGTTGGACTTGGTGTCGTCGGAGGTCGCGAACCCGGGCATCGTGAACGCCAGGATGTCGCTCGCCGGACGCCCGAGCCGCTCCATCGCCTTGGCGGCGACGATCAGCGCGTGGGTGGAGTCGAGCCCGCCGGAGACGCCGATGACGATCTTCGTGTCCGGGCCGATCGACTGCAGCCGCTTCTCGAGCCCGGAGACCTGGATGTTGTAGGCCTCGTAGCACTCCAGCGCGAGCTTCTCGGGGTCGTCGGGGACGAACGGGAACCGGTCGACCTTGCGTCGCAGACCGTCGCCGGTGAGCGGCGGCGCGAGCTCGAACTCGATCTCGGAGTGGAACGTCCCCTCGGTCCGCCGGTTGTCGTCGAAGGTGCCCTGCCGGATCCGCTCGGCGCGGATCCGCTCCAGGTCGACGTCGACCACGGTGCGCCGCGGCCCGTCCGGGAAGCGCTCGGTCTCACCCAGCAGGTCGCCGAGCTCGTAGACCATCGTCTGCCCGTCCCAGGACAGGTCGGTCGTCGACTCGCCCGGGCCGGCGGCCGTGTAGACGTACGCCGCCATGCAGCGCGAGCTCGCCGACTGCACCAGCAGGCGCCGCGCGTCGGAGCGTCCCACCGTGATCGGGCTGGCAGAGAGGTTGAGCAGGACGGTCGCACCAGCGAGCGCGCCCTTGGCGCTCGGCGGCACCGGGACCCACATGTCCTCGCAGATCTCCACGTGGAAGACGAGATCCTTGACGTCGGTGCACCGGAAGAGCAGCTCGTTGCTGAGCGGCACCTCCTCGCCGCCGAGCATGATGGTGCCGTCGGCGCCGTCGCCGGTGCCGTACCAGCGCTTCTCGTAGAACTCGCGGTAGGTCGGCAGGTAGGTCTTGGGCACCACGCCGAGCACCTCGCCGCCGTGGATCACGACCGCGGTGTTGATCACCCTGTCGCCGTGGCGCAGCGGGGCACCCACCACGATCACCGGCAGCAGCTCCTCGGAGGCCACCACGATCGCGCTGATCGCGGCGTGGACCGCATCGAGGAGGGTGCGCTGCAGGACGAGGTCGTCGATCGAGTAGCCCGAGAGGCACAGCTCGGGGAAGACCGCGACGGCGACCCCCTCGGCCGAGCACTCGCGAGCCTGCGCGATCACCTCGCGCGCGTTGGCCGCCGGGTCGGCGACCGAGATCGGGATGGTGCACGCCGCGACCCGCGCAAAGCCATGGGAGTAGGCGGAGTAGAAGTCCACACCCTGGAGTCTAGGCGCGACCGGCTACCCGGCCACCCCGATGCCCGCCACCGACCGCGTACGACCTCAGGAGAGCTCGCGGATCCTGATGTTGCGGTAGGACACCACGTCCGGGGCACTGCCGTGCGCCTGGACCCCGACATGACCCGTCAGGCCCCGGCTGCTGGAGTCGGGGTCGTTCGGGCGACCGGGGAACGGCAGCCCGGGCAGGTTTTCGAACTCGTTGATCACGACGCCGTTGCGGATCACGGTGTAGTGCTGGCCGACGACGCGGATCTCGAGATCGTTCCAGGTGCCCTTCGGGGTCGGTCGCGCCTGCGCAAGGTTGAGGTCGGCGAAGCCGTAGATCGACCCGGTCTTGCGGGGGTCGTTGCCGCCGCCCTCCGGCGAGTCGTTGACCTGGATCTCATGACCGCAGTTGACCGCGATCCAGGAGAGGTTGCCGGTCTCGCTGCCGTTGAACGTGGTCGGGCACCCTTCGACCGGACCCCACAGCTCGGGGAAGCGCACCTGGACGCCGCTGTTCCCGCGGGCCGCGCCAGGCGCGTCGTCGCGGAACTGCAGCCGCAGCGAGAAGTCGCCGAACTCCTTGCCCGGGTACCACAGGGTTCCGAACCCGCCACCCGCGCCGGCGCGGCTGCGGATGGTGCCGTCCGGCATCAGGTCGAAGCCGCCGTCGCCGGCGTACGCCCAGTCGGCGAAGGAGCCGGCCGAGCCGTCGAAGAGCCAGTCGTAACCCTCGACCTTCCCCACCTGCGAGCGGGCGGCGGCGGACTGCAGCCGGCTGGCGTCTGCCTGCGTCACCTCGCCGGTGGCGACCAGCTCGGTGGTGACGGAGCGTACGTGCGCCACGAAGGCCCCGTGGGTCGGCCAGGTCCGCTCGTCGTCGATGACGTCGTTGATGGTGCAGCCGGAGCGCAGGGTGCTGTTGGCGACGCCACTGTCGAGATCGAGGAAGACCACGCTCTGGCGGGCGTCGGGTGCCGGGCAGGCCGCGATCGTCGCGGCAGCTTCGTCGGAAGCCGCCGCCGCTCCGGTCTGACCGCCCAGGCACAGGGCGGTGATCGCGAGAAGGGCCGACCCGACGGCGAGGCGGGTCCGGGGGTGGCGTGGGGGCAGGAAGCGAGACATCGAGACTCCGAACGTCGGGACGCCGAGTGGGCATGTGATGCGCGTCACGCCGGATGCTAGTGTCGCTCACCGCTGACTTTCAACCATTTCCGGACGACTTTCGAGGGCGATCTTCGAAAGTTCGCCTCGCTCGATAACCAGGAGCGCCGGGGCTGTCGTTCGGTTTAGCGTCGGACCGTGCTGATCCGACGTGAACGTCCTGAGGACGTGGCCGACATCCGGGCGGTCACGGCCGCCGCCTTCTCCGGTGTGGAGCACTCGGCCCCACCGATCGAGCCCGACGGCGCACCCGGGG
>NZ_JBHVKN010000316.1:0-3761 GCF_042798075.1 Nocardioides sp. NPDC057772 | reverse complement strand
CGAGGGTCATCTCAGGGCTGACCCGGCTGCGGAGCAGCCGCAGGACGTCGAGCGCGCGCGCCTTGAGCGGGGCGCCCGAGAGGCCGCCGGCACCGGCCGCGGTGATCTCGGCGGGCGCCGAGACCTGGTGTTCGCGGCCGATGGTGGTGTTGGTCGCGATGATCCCGTCCAGGCCGATCGCGCTGGCGAGGTCGGCGACCTCGACCACGTCGGAGTCGGCGAGGTCGGGAGCGATCTTGACCAGCAGCGGAACCCGGTGCTTGGTGACCTGGTCGGCGATCGAGCGGACGTGCTCCAGCAGCGGCTGCAGCTTCTCGACCGACTGCAGGGTGCGCAGACCGGGTGTGTTGGGCGAGGACACGTTGACGACCAGGTAGTCGGCGTAGGGCGCCAGCAGCCGGGCCGACTTGGCGTAGTCGGCCTCGACCGCAGCCTGGTCGTCCTCGGGGACGAGCTTGGTCTTGCCGATGTTGATGCCCAGGATCGGCCCGCCGGTGGCCGTGCCACGACGCTCCAGGCGGCTCGCCAGCCGGGCGGCGACCGCCTCGGCACCGTCGTTGTTGAAGCCCATCCGGTTGATCACGGCACGGTCGGCGGGCAGCCGGAAGAGCCGCGGGACCGGGTTGCCCGGCTGGGCCTCACCGGTGACCGTGCCGATCTCGACGTGGCCGAAGCCGAGCCCGCCCAGCGCGTCGATCCCGACCGCGTTCTTGTCGAAGCCCGCGGCCAGCCCGATCACGTTCGGGAAGGTGAGACCCATCGTGTGGACCGGGGTCCCCGGCGTGCGCGTCTTGGACAGCGCCGGGCCGGCAGCCCGGATCGCGGCGAAGGCCTGCTGGTGGGCACGCTCGGGATCCGTCTTCGTCAGGACCTTGTCGAACAGCGTCCGATAGGCCTTCACTTCGAGGACACCCCACCGTCGTGGTGGCCGACGACGTCGCGCCACTCCTGCAGGCTGCGTACGTCGATCTCCCCGCGCCGCAGCGCCTCGATGCCCTGCACGGCGGCGCCGAGGCCCTGGACCGTGGTGATGCAGGCGATGTTGGCCATCACCGCGGCGGTGCGGATCTCGTAGCCGTCCATGCGGGCGGACTTGGCGTTGGAGGTGCCGTTGGGCGTGTTGATGACCAGGTCGACCTCGCCGCCGAGGATCCGCTGCACCGTGGTCTTCTCGCCGTCGGGACCGACGCCTTCGGAGTGCTTGCGCATCTGCCGGGTGGCGACGCCGTTGCGCCGCAGCACCTCGGCGGTGCCCTCGGTCGCGAAGATCTCGAAGCCGTGGTCGGCGAGCACCTTGATCGGGAAGATCATCGTGCGCTTGTCGCGGTTGGCCATCGACACGAAGATCCGGCCCTGCGTCGGCAGCGGTCCGAACGCGCCGGCCTGGCTCTTGGCGAAGGCGCGGCCGAAGTCGGAGTCGAGCCCCATCACCTCGCCGGTCGACTTCATCTCCGGGCCGAGCACGGTGTCGACCTGCTGGCCCTCCGGGGTGCGGAACCGGTTGAACGGCATGACCGCTTCCTTGACCGCGATCGGCTGGTTCGGCGGGAGCGCTCCCCCGTCGCCCGTGGTCGGCAGCACTCCGGCCGCACGCAGCTCCGCGATCGACTCGCCGAGCATGACGCGTGCCGCGGCCTTGGCCAGCGGGGTCGCGGTCGCCTTGGAGACGAACGGGACGGTGCGGGAGGCGCGCGGGTTGGCCTCGATGACGTAGAGGACGTCGGAGCCCAGGGCGTACTGGATGTTGAGCAGACCGCGTACGCCCACGCCTTCGGCGATCGCCAGGGTGGCCGCACGGATGCGCTCGACCTCGGCGGCACCGAGGGTGATCGGCGGCAGCGCGCAGGAGGAGTCGCCGGAGTGGATCCCGGCCTCCTCGATGTGCTCCATCACGCCGCCCAGGAACAGGTCGGTGCCGTCGTAGAGGGCGTCGACGTCGATCTCGACCGCGTCGTCGACGAACTTGTCGACCATCACCGGCTTGTCCGGGGTGACCTCGGTCGCGGCCTCGATGTAGGAACGCAGCGCCTCGTCGTCGTAGACGATCTGCATGCCACGTCCGCCGAGGACGTAGGAGGGCCGCACCAGGACCGGGTAGCCGATCTCGGCGGCGATCTCGCGGGCCTCGTTGAAGGTGGTGGCCATGCCGTGCTTCGGCGCGACCAGACCGGCCTTGTGGAGCACCCGCCCGAAGGCGCCGCGCTCCTCGGCGAGGTGGATCGCCTCGGGGCTGGTGCCGACGATCGGTACGCCGTTGTCCTTCAGCGCCTGCGCGAGACCGAGCGGGGTCTGGCCACCGAGCTGGCAGATGACGCCGACCACGGGGCCGGCCTGCTGCTCGGCGTGGACGATCTCGAGCACGTCCTCCAGGGTGAGCGGCTCGAAGTAGAGCCGGTCGGAGGTGTCGTAGTCGGTCGAGACGGTCTCGGGGTTGCAGTTGACCATGACCGTCTCATAGCCGGCCTCGCTCAGCGCGAGGGAGGCGTGCACGCAGGAGTAGTCGAACTCGATCCCCTGCCCGATCCGGTTGGGCCCGGACCCGAGGATGATGACCGCTTCCCTCTCGCGCGGCGCGACCTCGGTCTCCTCGTCGTAGGAGGAGTAGTGGTAGGGGGTACGCGCCGCGAACTCGGCCGCACAGGTGTCGACCGTCTTGTAGACCGGGCGGATGTTCAGCGCGTGGCGTACGCCTCGGACGACGTCCGCGGTCATGCCGCGCATCTTGCCGAGCTGGTAGTCGGAGAAGCCGTGGCGCTTGGCGTAGCGGAGCACGTCGGCGGTCAGCTCGGGCGCCGCGATGATCTCCTGGGCGATCTCGTTGATCAGGAAGAGCTGGTCGATGAACCAGGGGTCGATCTTGGTCGACTCGAAGATCTCCTCCGGCGTCGCACCGGCCCGGATCGCGTCCATGACCCGCTTCAGACGACCGTCCGTCGGAGTCTTGATCTCCTCGAGCAGCGCTGGCTTGTCGAGCTCGACGACCTCCTGGGTCCAGTCGAAGACCGCCTCCGGCTTCTCCAGGGAGCGCAGGGCCTTCTGGAGCGCCTCGGAGAAGTTGCGGCCGATCGCCATCGCCTCACCCACGCTCTTCATGTGGGTGGTCAGGGTCGTGTCGGCGCCCGGGAACTTCTCGAAGGCGAACCGCGGCACCTTGACCACGACGTAGTCGAGGCTCGGCTCGAAGGACGCGGCGGTCGAGCCGTTCGGCCCGGTGGTGATGTCGTTCTCGATCTCGTCGAGGGTGTAGCCGATCGCGACCTTGGCCGCGATCTTGGCGATCGGGTAGCCGGTCGCCTTGGAGGCCAGCGCCGAGGAGCGCGAGACGCGCGGGTTCATCTCGATGACGATGATCCGGCCGTCGGCCGGGTTGACGGCGTACTGGATGTTGCAGCCGCCGGTGTCGACGCCGACGGCGCGGATGATGCCGATCGCGAGGTCGCGGAGCTTCTGGTACTCGCGGTCGGTCAGCGTCATCGCCGGGGCGACGGTGATCGAGTCGCCGGTGTGGACGCCCATCGGGTCGAGGTTCTCGATGGAGCAGACGATGACCGAGTTGTCCTTGCGGTCACGCATGACCTCGAGCTCGTACTCCTTCCAGCCGAGGATCGACTCCTCCAGGAGCACCTCGGTGGTGGGGCTGGCAGCGAGACCGGCGCCGCCCAGACGCCGCAGGTCGGCCTCGTTGAACGCGAAGCCCGAGCCCGAGCCACCCATGGTGAAGCTCGGCCGGATGACCAGCGGGTAGCCGAGCTCCTCGGCGC
>NZ_JBHVKN010000315.1:0-3772 GCF_042798075.1 Nocardioides sp. NPDC057772 | reverse complement strand
GCACGACCGCGGATCCGGGCCTCGTCGCGTGTGTGGCCTTCGCTAGACGCCGGAAGTGACCGGGCCGATCTCGATCCCGAGCAGCCGCCACGCCCGGCGGGCCGCGGCCTCCCGCGCCTCGAGAGTCTGGCCGTACACCGCGCCGGAGACCATCGCGACCGCGAGGACGATGTCGTCGGTGCCGTGGGTCTCCTTCGGAAGCCCGTCGAGGGCGGTGCGAACGCGATCGGCCAGGTGCCGCGAGTGGGCCTCACCGCCGAGCCGGATGATGCCCACGAAGGCGGTCGAACGGATCATCTGCCAGGTCACGACGCCGAGCACGTCGGCCAGCGTCGCCTCGGGCCTGGCGGCGACCTGCTCGATGTCGCGTACGTTCTCCTCCAGCACCGCCGTGGCCAGGGTGAGCCGGTCGGGGAAGTGACGGTAGAGGGTGCCCTGGCCGACGCCGGCGCGCTTGGCGACCGCGGACATCGGGGCGTCGAGGCCCTGCTCGGCGAGCACCTCGCGGCCGGCGGCGACGAGGAGGTCGCGGTTGCGGACCGCGTCGCTCCGGGTCGGGTTCGCAGGGCTCGTCACCCCAGCAGGGTAGTAGCCGGACGAACTTTTTTCGCCCGGTGGCGCAAAGCGGACAGAAACTGACCTGAAGGCTTCCTAGCGTTGTCGGTGTCAGAGGGAAACACCACCAAGGAGTCCATGTCATGACCGCAACCGCCGTGAGCGCCACCGCCACCTCCTCCCGCGAGCGCGCCGACCTGCTCGAGACGCTGGCCAAGCACCGCGGCTTCCTGCGCTTCGCCGTCCGCAACCTGACCGACGAGCAGGCCCGGCTCACCCCGACCGCCTCCTCGCTCAGTCTCGGCGGGCTGATCAAGCACGTCGCTGCCGGAGAGCGGGGCTGGGCCGACTTCATCGTCCGTGGCGCGGTGGCCCAGGAGTTCACGCCGGAGAGGTACGCCGAGTTCGCCGCCCACTTCGTGCTCGCCGAGGACGAGACGCTGGCAGGTGTGCTCGAGGTGTACGAGGAGGTGGCCGCCGCCACCGACGAGCTGATCCGGACGGTCGACCTCGACGCGGACCACGCCCTTCCCGAGGCTCCGTGGTTCGAGGCGGGCGCCACCTGGTCCAACCGCCGCGTCATCGCCCACATCCTGGCCGAGACCGCCCAGCACGCCGGTCACGCCGACATCATCCGGGAGACCATCGACGGTCAGAGGACGATGGGCTGACTCTGCCGTTCCGGGGGCGTGGAAGAATGCGGCCCATGGCGCGGGTGACGATCATTGGTGGGGGTCCAGGCGGATACGAGGCGGCGCTGGTCGCGCAGCAGCTCGGGGCGGAGGTGACGGTCGTCGACCGTGACGGCCTCGGCGGCAGCGCCGTGCTCACCGACTGCGTGCCGAGCAAGACCCTGATCGCCACCGCCGAGCTGATGTCGGACATGTCGCTCGCCCGCGACCTGGGCATCCACTTCCGCGACCACCAGGGCGACCCGGCCACCGAGCTCTACGCCGACCTCGGCGTCGTCAACAAGCGGGTCAAGTCGCTCGCGCTCGCCCAGTCCAGCGACATCGAGAGCCGGCTGGCTCGCCGGGGGATCCGGATCGTCAAGGGCACCGGGCGCATCGACGCCGACAAGCGTCAGGTGATCGCGACCCGGGCCGACGACGGCGGCGAGGAGGCCATCGAGAACGATGCCGTCCTGATCGCCACCGGCGCCCGGCCGCGGTTGCTGCCCACCGCGCAGCCCGACGGCGAGCGGATCCTGACCTGGGAGCAGGTCTACGACCTCGACGAGCTGCCCTCCCACATGATCGTGGTCGGCTCGGGCGTCACGGGTGCTGAGTTCGCCAGCGCCTACCTCAACCTCGGCTCCCAGGTCACCCTGGTCTCCTCGCGCGATCGTGTTCTCCCCGGTGAGGACGCGGACGCGGCGACGGTCCTCCAGGACGTACTCGAGCGTCAGGGCATGAACATCCTCAGCAAGTCGCGGATGGAGTCGGTGACCCGCGACGGCGACGTCGTCACCGTCCGGCTGACCGACGGCCGCGAGGTCACCGGCAGCCACTGCATCCTCGCGCTCGGCTCGATCCCCAACACCGAAGGCCTCGGCCTCGAGGAGGCCGGCATCGAGCTCGACGAGGGCGGGTTCATCCGCACCGACAAGGTGTCGCGCACCTCCGCCTACGGCGTGTACGCAGCCGGCGACTGCACCGGCGGCTTCATGCTCGCCTCGACGGCCGCCATGGCCGGCCGGATCGCGATGCGCCACTTCCTCGGCGACGCGGTCATCCCGATGGACCTCAAGGAGGTCGCTGCCAACGTCTTCACCTCGCCCGAGATCGCCACGGTGGGTTACTCCCAGGCCCAGGTCGACTCCGGTGAGGTCGTCGCCGACACTCTGCGCCTCGATCTCAAGGGCAATGCTCGGGCCAAGATGCAGGGCATCACCGACGGCTTCGTGAAGCTGATCTCCCGCCCCGGCACCGGTGTCGTCATCGGCGGTGTCGTGGTCGGTCCGCGCGCCTCCGAGCTCATCCACCCGATCACCCTCGCCGTCTCGACCGGACTGACCGTCGACCAGATCGCCAACACGTTCACCGTCTACCCATCGATCTCCGGCTCCACCGCCGAGGCCGCCCGCCGCCTCCACCACGTCGAGTAGTCGCTCCCGCAGGCCGAGACGTCACGTACGTCGGTCCAGTCGGCACGTCGATGCCGTCTCGACCGACGCCAGTGACTTCTCGGCGGTCTGTAAACGGTGTGCGAGCGGGGCCATGGCTTCGCTAGCGTGACCGCCATGGGTAACTGCTGCATGACGATGTTCGTCCGGATCCGCCGCCGCTGACGGCGCGGATCCCACCGAAGCACTCGTCGCATTCGCGCCGCCACCTGGCACCCTGCCGGGCGGCTCTCGAGTGCTACCCGCATGCCGCCCGGCTCCTTCTTTCTCGAGGAGCATCCATGCCCGACGTACGCCCTGGCCGGCACGAGCTCGGCCAGAACTTTCTCACCGACAAGGCGGTTCTCGACCGCATCGTCCATCTCGTCTCGCAGCGGCCGGGTCCGCTGGTCGAGTGGGGCACCGGCAACGGTGCCGTCACCCTCGCGCTGGCCGAGCTGGGCCGGCCGCTGCAGGGGGTCGAGATCGACTCGCGGCGCGCAGCCGACCTGCGCCGACGGATCGGTACGCACGTGTGTATCGCCGAAGGCGACATCCTGCGACACGCGCCACCTCAGGACGCGGTCGTCGTGTCCAACGTCCCGTTCCACCTGACCACACCGATCCTGCGGCACCTACTCGCCTCGACGACATGGCGTCACGCCGTGCTCCTCACCCAGTGGGAGGTCGCCCGCAAGCGCGCGGGCGTCGGCGGTACGACCCAGCTCACCGCGCAGTGGTGGCCGTGGTTCACCTTCACCCTCGACCGGCGGGTCCCGTCGACGGCGTTCCGTCCGCGGCCCAACGTCGACGGCGGGCTGCTTCTCGTCGATCGGCGCCGGGAGCCGCTGCTTCCCGAGTCCGAGCGCCGTGAATTCCAGTCGTGGGTCGCGAGGGTCTTCAGCAGCCGAGGCCGCGGTGCCGCCGAGATCCTGCGCCGCAACGGCGTCCCCGGTGCGCTCGCCGATCGGATCGCCCGGCGGCGCCGTCGCTCCCATGCGCCGGTCCTGCCGCGTGACCTCCGTGCGGAGGACTGGGTCGAGGCGTACGCAGCGCTCTGATCCTCCCGTCGAGGCGGTGTCCTGAGCCTGTCGAAAGGTATGCCGGAAAAGG
>NZ_JBHVKN010000314.1:0-3776 GCF_042798075.1 Nocardioides sp. NPDC057772 | reverse complement strand
AAGGAGTCGTCCCTTGCCTGCGCCATCGCCATCGCAGGATTCTTCCCCTGGTTCAAGGGCCTACGGTGGGGAGACGAGGCAGCAGGCGCCGCAAAGTCGGGAGACGAGTTGCCTGGCCTGTTACCGTCGGCTCCGAAGCCCCTTGGTCGCGGATCGACGGGCCGAACTGTTCCGGAGAATCTGAAAGAACAGATGGCGATGACTGCCGTACGTAACAACCCTGCTGGTTCGCCGGTCACGCGGATCAAGATGGGGGACTCTAGGTGGCCGGGCAGCGATGGTTGGGTCAAGATGCAGCAGATCGAGGGCGACGTGAATATCCACTACGTCTACAACACGCTCACCGGGAGTGTGGACGACTTCAAGTTCGTGTCGCGATGAGAGCCGTCTGCATCGCCAACGATCCGAAAGGCCTCGCCGATCACCAGCAGAGCCGTGCGATCGCGATAGAGAGTTCGTATCCGTTGACGGTCGGGAAGGCGTATGCGGTCGTCGGCATGACAATCGCGGAGCGGGCCTTCTATCTCCTGGTGCGCGATGATTCAGGTGGCCCGTGCTTCGCCCATGCAGGCTTCTTCGAACTCTTCGTTGCCCCGCTGCCGGCGGGTTGGCGATTCGGCCTTGAGGCCGGGATTCGCGCGTCAGGTCGTGACCTCTGGTCGGAGCCGTCGGTTGCGACGTGGGGCTATCCCGAACTCGTCGAGGATCCGGCTCACGTCCAGGCCCTCCTCGAATTCGAGCCGAGTGCCCTTGCGCTGTTCGAGTCGTATGTTGCGGAGGCAGAGGGCGACTGATTCAACCGCACAACCCGTGAGCAGCGGAGACCACCGCGATCACGGGGAAGCCGACCAAGTCGCGGTCGAGGAAGAGAAGAACACCGGCGGGACCTGGGAGGTCGCCAAGAACTACTCCTACGGGCCCAGTGGCGAAAAGCTGCAGTTGACCGACACCCCGGTCAACGGCACCACCACCGAGACCCAGTACTACGGCACCAACCCCCACGGTGATGTCGAGACCCTGACCAAGGCCGACGGCACCACCGCCTCGACCTACCGGTACACCGCCTACGGTGCCCCGGACAAGAAGGGCACCACCGGCCAGGACGCCTACTCCACCGCCGCGTCCGAGACCGACCGGATGGCCGCCGACCTCGACAACGTCAATCCCTACCGGTTTTCCGGGAAACGGATCCACGGCGGTACCGGTACCTACGACGTCGGGTTCCGTGACTACGACCCTGGCATCAACCGGTTCCTCACCCGCGACTTCTACCAGGGAGCGCTGAAGGACCTCGCCCTCGGTACCGACCCGTGGAACACCAACAGGTACGCGTTCGCGGGTGGGAACCCGATCGGCCGCATCGAGCTCGACGGGCACATGACCATCGCGGACACTAGCGGCGGTTCTTCAGACAGCAGCGGCGACGGTGGTGGGTTCTTCGACGGCATCTTGAACCTCTTCTCTGGGCAGGGCGATGCGCCCAAGACCTGGACATCAGACGGTCTCTCTGAGCCAGCCCCACGCACCTATCAGCCCAAGACCTACGAGAACACCGGAAGCCCGATGGACTGGGGCCCTGGAGTTGTCCGCAGCCTCGCGGATACCTACGACCTCTTACGTCCTCGCCGGGATCCCCGCCGTCTTCGCCGGCGGAACATCCGGCCCGGCCTCCGGTGCATCTAGCGGCATCAAATCGTTCCTGAAGAACATCAAGAACTTCAAACCCGGCACCGCACCCAGGCTTCCCGCCACCACCGCAAACACCGTAGGCAAGACGTGCAACTCGTTCAGCGGTGACACGCTCGTGTTGATGGCTGACGGCACCAGGAAGCCCATCAAGGAGGTCAAGCTCGGCGACTGGGTGATGGCCAAGAACCCGATCACCGGGGTGATGGGGCCGAGGAAGGTCGTCGATCTGATCCGGCACTCGGGTCCGCACGATGGTCAAGGTGCGGCTCGCGGACGGAACTACGATCGACGCGACCGACGAGCACCCGTTCTGGGTCGAAGGTGAGCAGGCGTGGGTCGACGCGATCGACCTGGAGCCCGGTGACGTGCTCATCGAGGCTGATGGTGACAAGAACTTGGTCTTTGCGACGCTGGTCACCGAGCAGGATCTGACCGCGTACAACTTCACGGTCGAGGATCTGCACACCTACTTCGTGGGCGTTGACGATGTGCTGGTTCACAATGCTGGCGCATGCCCTGCCTTTGGCATTGACGACGCTTTCAACTCTGCTCTGGCGCCGTCTGATAAGGGGTCTGTCCGATTTTCTGTGTAAACGGTCATCGGCTCAGTTGAGTCCTAGGCGGTCGCCGTAGGTCATCGATAGTACGTTGAGGATGGGCTGCCAGCCATTGACTCGGCCGGTGGGGTTGTTGCCCTTGTTCTTCTCGCGGTGTCGGATCGCGAGGTAGAGAACCTTGAGTGCGGACTGTTCGTCGGGGAAGTGTCCACGGCGTTTGGTCGCTACCCGGAATCGGGCGTTGAGGGACTCGATCGCGTTGGTGGTGTAGATCAGCTTGCGGACCTCGGGCGGGAACTCCAGGAACGGCGCGAACTCGTCCCAGGCGTTGCGCCACGTGTTGATCATCGCCGGGTAGCGCTCGTCCCAGCGTTCGGTGAAGTCGGCGAACTCGGCCTCCGCTGCGGTGACGGTGGGCGCGGTGTAGATCCGCCGCAGTCCGGTGGTGACCTTCTGCCAGTCCTTCCTGCTCGATAGACGCAGGCTGTTGCGGACCAGGTGGACCACGCAGGTCTGCACCGTCGCGTCGGGCCAGATCGCCCGGATCGAGTCCGGCAGGCCCTTGAGCCCGTCACAGCACACGATGCACACGTCCTGGACACCCCGGTTCTTCAGGTCGGACAGCATCGTGGCCCACTGCTTCGAACCCTCCCCACCGGTGGGCCCGATCCACATCCCGAGCACGTCCCGGACCCCGTCGAGGTTGACGCCCATCGCGACGTAGACCGGCCGGTTCCCCACCGACCCGTCACGGACCTTGAGGAAGAGCGCATCGATGAGGACCACCGGGTAGACCGGGTCCAACGGCCGCGACTGCCACTCCTGCATCTGCTTAGTGACCTTCTCAGTCACCGTGGACACCAGATCCCGGCTGATCGTGGTGTCGTAGACCTCCTCGAGGTGCTCGACGATGTCACCGGTCGTCATCCCCTTCGCGTACAGCGAGATGACCGCGTCGTCGAACCCAGTCAGCCGACGCTTGCGCTTGGGCACGATCTGCGGCTCGAACGTACCTGCCCGGTCCCGCGGTACGTCGAGTTCGATCTGACCGATCTCGGTGGTCACCGTCTTCGGGCTCGTCCCGTTGCGCGAGTTCCCGCTGCCACGGCCGGCGATATCGTGCTTGCCGTACCCGAGGTGGTGGTCCATCTCGGCCTGCAACGCCGATTGCAGCACCTGCTTGGTCAGCGCGGTCAACAAGCCATCCTCACCGGTCAGCTCGATCCCACGCTCAGCCGCAGACGCCACCAACTGCTCGGCCAAGGTGGCCATGTCCTGGCCCGCAACAGCCGGCACCACCGACCGCCCAGCCGGCCCGCCCGTCCGCTCACGCGGCCCGCGCTCGTCCATGTCGTTCATGACGTGATGTTCCTTCCGCCACGGACCAGATCCGTGGCATCACGCCGAGCCGGTTACACAGATTTCCTGACAGACCCGCCGGAGGAGTTCTACGGGGGCTTTGAAGGCAAAGACGACGACTGGGTCAAGGACCAGGTGGCGTTTGAAGCGACACTGGACCCGAGTGCCCTC
>NZ_JBHVKN010000313.1:0-3795 GCF_042798075.1 Nocardioides sp. NPDC057772 | reverse complement strand
GCCACCTCCGTAGGGCAAGCGCCAGGATACGAACGCGGCGGCATGATGACCTGATCGCTCGCTCGCTTGCGCTCGCTCACCGGACCTCTCCCAACAGCTCGTCGGCGCGCACGATCACGGCGATGCCGTCGCGGCGCACCCGCTGGGAGACCGCGGAGGGGGTGATGTCGAGCTCGTCGGCCATGGCCTTCTGGGACATGGCGGAGAGCATGCCAGAAAGCACCGACACCGAGGAGCGATCCAGCCGGGCGAAGAGCTCGTCGCGCGCGATCAGGGCGGCGTTGACAGCGGCCGGATCGGGCCCGCCCGCCTCCTCCGCGGGCTGATACCAGGTCCGTACGCTGCGCGTGGCCGCCTTGTTCTCAGCCGCCTCCGCCGCCTCGATCGCCGCCCGCGCCGACCACCACCCCGGCCCGTCCTCCACGCGAGGGTTGTCGCGGAGCACCCTCGTCTCCCCCCAGCTGATGCCGTGGCGTACGTCGACGACGGGGGCCAGCGCGATCCGCACCCGGAACGCGGCGCGGACGGCGGCGCCCACCGTCTCGAACGCGCCCTGGAACTCGTCGCCGACCGTGATCCGCAGCGGCGTGACCGGCTGCCACTCCCTGTTGATCCTCTCGATGGCATCCGAGAACGCCTCGTGGACGCGGGCGCGGTCGGGCTTGTGGCGCGAGCCGACCAGATCGCCGATCACCGTCGCTACAACCGTCATGAATGAAGTGTATATCTTCACCGGAGCATAATTAAGGTATTTGCTTTAGATATCGGTTTCGAAAGGTGAGAACTTAACCGATCGCCGGTTCCCAGCGGGCGCCTGACTCGTATGATCTTCGCCACACTCGTCCGACAGGTCCCCCAACCCCTACGGAGCGACGATGCACGTACTCCCTGTCCGGCCGGCACGTCTGCTGGCACTTCTCACCGCCCTCGCCCTGGCCCTCACCATGCTCGCCGTCGCCTCGGCGTCCCCTGCGAAGGCTGCCAGCGGCCCGAGCCCTTATCCCGACGACTACGACGGCTCACAGATGTGGCTGGGCTACCGGCCCATCGATGACCAGCGGCTGCTCGCCGCGTACCGACCGCTGGCGAGCTCGATCGTCGTCGAGAACGCCACCGCCAACCCGGTCCACCGACACACCGACGATCTGGCGATCGAGCCGGGCGGGAGCGAGAAGCTGGTGACGTCCAGCCTGGAGGCGGCTCGCGACGAGCTGACCCGTGGGCTCGGTCGCATGCTCGGCACCGACATCCCGGTCTCCGAGGAGGTCTCCCCCGGCGCGGTCGTGGTCGGCACTCCGACCTCGTCGCAGGTCGTACGCAGCGAGATCCCGTCCCGCGACCTCGACCGTCTGGGGTCCGAGGGCTATCTGATCCGTTCGGTCGGCGGTCACACCGTCATCGCAGGCAACACCGAGGTGGCCGCGCTGTACGGGACGTACGGCTTCCTCCGGCTGATGCAGACCGGCAGACCGATCAGTCGGCTGAACGACGTCGAGGTGCCCAAGGTGCAGGACCGCTGGATCAACAACTGGGATGTCGAGCGGCTCTATGCCGGGAACGCGGACACCGCGAAGGGCCCGAACACCGGCGGGCTGGCCGGCGAGGACGGCTCGATCTTCAACTTCGCGGCGACCGGCGCGAGCGCCGACAAGAACCTGCCGGTGATCCTGGACCGCTACGTGACCGTGGCCCGAGCGCTGGCCTCGGTCGGGATCAACGGCTTCAACATCAACAACGTCAACGCCAGGAACGCCTACATCACCCCGGAGTACATCGAGCAGGAGGCGGCGCTGGCCGACGCGCTGCGGCCCTACGGGATCAAGCTCGCCCTCTCGATCCGTTACGACGCACCGACCGACCAGCGCTTCGCCCCGGACACGCTCACCCGTGATCAGCTCGACCCGACCAAGGCGCCGTTCCGGGACTGGTGGACCCGCAGGGCCACCATGATCCAGAAGGCGATCCCGGACTTCGCCGGATTCACCGTGAAGGCCAACTCCGAGGGGCAACCCGGCCCGCAGGACTTCGGCTTCGACCACGGCGACGGCGCCAACGGCATGGCCGCGGCCGTCGAGCCGCTGGGGATGCAGATCAAGTGGCGTACGTTCGTCTACAACGCCGACGTCGACGAGGACCGGCTGAAGCGCGCCTATCTCGAGTTCGGGCCGATCGACGACGAGGTGCAGCCGGACGGATCGCGCGGACGGATCGCCGACAACGTCTTCCTGCAGACGAAGAACGGGCCGTTGGACTTCCAGGCGCGCGAGCCGGTCAACCCGATGTTCGGGCGGATGGAGAACACCAACCAGGCCATCGAGCTGCAGATCACGCAGGAGTACACCGGGCAGTCGACGATGCTCGCCTACCTCGGCCCGATGTGGCAGGAGGTGTTCAACGCCGACACCGGCGCGACGGATGAGTCGGGCAGGCTGCTGCCGAAGCGGAAGGTCGGCCACATCGTCGACGGCACCGCCCAGGGCCAGGAGCGGACCGCGATCGTCGGCGTCGGCAACCTCGGCAACGCCGACAACCTCACCGGTCACCACTTCTCGCAGTCCAACCTGTTCGCGTTCGGGCGGATGGCGTGGGACTGGACCCTGGACTCGCGCGGGATCGCGGAGGACTGGACGCGGATGACCTGGAGCGGCGACGGCCGGACCGTCAACAAGATCGTCGCGATGATGATGGGTTCGTGGGAGTCGGTGGTCAGCTACCAGACCCCGCTCGGCATCGGCCACCAGTTCGGCGCCGACATCCACTACGAGCCTGGACCTGAGGAGACTCTCGCCCGCCCGGACTGGAGCCCGACCTACTACAACAAGGCGGACTCCGTCGGCCTCGGCTACGACCGGTCGGCCAGCGGCAGCGGCTACTCGGCACAGTATTTCCCGACGCTGACCGAGCGGTTCGACGACATCGAGACGACCCCGGAGAACCTGCTCATGTGGTTCCACCACGTCCCCTGGGGCCACGAGATGAACAGCGGCCGGCCGTTCTGGGACGAGCTGGTCTACCGCTACCAGATGGGCGTCCAGTACGTCACGTGGATGCGCCGCACCTGGGACTCCCTCGAGCCCTCTCTCGATGCGCGACGGTTCGGTGAGGTGAAGGCCAAGCTCGCCCAGCACGAGGCCGACGCCGAGATGTGGCGCGACGAGTGCGTCTCCTACTGGCAGACCTTCTCCGGCCGCGAGATGCCCACCGACGACGGACCGACCTCCATCGCGGTGCAGATCGGCGGGCAGAGGTACGACGGCTTCGACCTGTCGCTCGACGAGTACACGCTCGACGTGCCCGACGGGACCTCGCCGAGGATCACCGCGGTCGTCCCGGCCGACCGCCGGGCGACGTACGACATCGTCGAGCAGGCCGGGTCGGTCCCGGGGCGCGCGGTCGTCGAGGTCGAGACGGAGAGCTTCTTCGGCCCGCTGCTGAAGAGGTACGTCCTCAACCTGGAGTGAGGCGGTGGCGGCAGGAGCTCGCTACAAGGACCCAGGGCCCGTCAGCTCGCCTGGTGCCACCGGGCGGCCGGAGAGCGCGAGCACGAGCGCGATCGCGGTGCCCCTGACCTCGGGTCCGGTCCCGATCACCGCGTCGGCGTCGGTGGCCACGAGACGTACGCGCTGGGCTCGCTCCTTGCCACCACCCCACTTCTGCGAGGTGTCGGCCAGGTAGCGCAGCGCGGTCACGACGTGCTCGACCGGGTAGTCGCGCGTGATCCCCAGCGGCCGTCGGATGTCCTCGCCGTGGGCGAACTCCTCGACCAGACGGGTGACGAGCGGGGCGGGCGCATGC
>NZ_JBHVKN010000312.1:0-3812 GCF_042798075.1 Nocardioides sp. NPDC057772 | reverse complement strand
GCGGGGATCCTCTACCGCACCGGGTGACGACTGGCCGTCCGCCGCGCGTGCACGCGCGGCATCCGGCCTGTCGTCGTGGGGTCTAGACGAGCGCCTTCTCGCTCTCCGCGGCGGGCGGGGCAGCCGCGTGGTCGTCGACCATCGTGGTCTCGTCGAACGGGTCCTGACCTGCCAGGACACGATTCAGCTGGCCGTGGTCGACGGTCTTGGTCCAGTGGCCGACCAGGACGGTGGCGACCGAGTTGCCGGCGAAGTTGGTCAGCGCCCGGGCCTCGGACATGAACCGGTCGATGCCGACGATGAGACCGACGCCGTCGACCAGCTCCGGGCGGTGGGACTGGAGGCCACCGGCCAGGGTCGCGAGGCCGGCGCCGGTGACACCGGCGGCGCCCTTGGAGGCGATCATCATGAACAGCAGCAGACCGATCTGCTCGCCGATGCTCAGCGGGTCGCCCATCGCGTCCGCGATGAAGATCGACGCCATCGTCAGGTAGATCGCGGTGCCATCGAGGTTGAAGGAGTAGCCGGTCGGGACGACCACGCCGACGGTGGCCTTCTCGACCCCGGCGTGCTCCATCTTCGCGATCAGGCGCGGCAGCGCGGACTCCGAGGAGCTGGTGGAGAGGATGAGCAGGAACTCGCGGGCGAGGTACTTGAGCAGCTTGAACAGGTTCACGCCGGTGGCCAGCTTGAGGAGCACACCCAAGATGACGAAGACGAAGATCGCGCAGGTGACGTAGAAGGCGATCATGATGACCGCGAGGCTCTTCAGCGCGTCCACACCGGTCTCGCCCACGACGCCGGCGATCGCACCGAAGGCTCCGATCGGGGCGGCCCACATGATCATCGCGAGCACGCGGAAGATGAGCTTCTGGATCCAGGTGATCGCGTTGAGGATCGGCTTGCCCGACTCGCCCATCCGCTGCAGCGCGAAGCCGACCAGGAGGGCGACGAGCAGGGTCTGCAGCACCACACCGGAGGTGAGCGCCGAGAAGAGCGAGGTCGGGATGATGCTCAGCAGGAAGTCGGTCGTGCTCCCGTGTCCTTCCGAGGCGGCCTCCTGGCCCGCACTGGACGCCTCCGGGTCGAGCTGGAGACCGGTGCCCGGGTCGATCACGTTGCCGACCACGACACCGATCGCCAGCGCGACCGTGGACATCACGATGAAGTAGAGCAGCGCCAGACCACCGACCCGGCCGACCTTGGCCGCGCTGGCGACCGAGCCGACACCGATGACCAGGGTGCAGAAGATGATCGGCTGGATCATCATCTTGATCAGGTTCACGAACGCGGTGCCGATCGGCTTCAGCTCGACCGCGAACGACGGCGCGGCCAGTCCGACCAGGATGCCGAGCAGCACCGCGGCGATCACGGCGATATAGAGATAGTGTGTCCGGTCCTTCTTGGGCCTTGTCTCGCTGGTTGTCGTACTCATCGTTCCTCCTGGTCCGCTGTGTCCGGCGCCCCCTCCGGGGCAACTCGGGCAACTCTCCGGGAGAAAGTGACGGTCGTCACTGTTGTGTTCGTTGTGTTCGTGGCCACGGTCACAACCGCTCCACCGGGGTGGGCGAGAATGAGGTGGTGCCCCGTGTCCGCCCGCTCCGCTCCCGCGCTCTCCGCGACCGCCCGGTGGCGCAGCAGGTGCTGCTCCTGCAGTTCGGCACGGTGCTGTTGCTCGTGGTCACCGGCATCCTGATGGCCTCCTACGACGCCCAGCGCGACTCCTACAGCCGTGCCACCCAGCGCGCGGTGGCCGTCGCCCAGACCGTCGCCGACTCCCCCACCGTGCGCACGGCGCTGCGCGGCGACGACCCGACGGCCACCCTGCAGCCCTGGACCGAGGAGGTGCGCCACGACACCGACACCGACTTCGTCGTCGTGATGGACCTGGACCGCACCCGCTACACCCACACCGACCCGGACCAGATCGGCGGGAGGTTCGTCGGCGACCTCGGAGGTGCGCCCGAGGGCGAGGTCTTCACCCAGCAGTACACCGGCACGCTCGGCCCGTCGGTCCGCGCGGTGGTGCCGGTCGAGGACGGCGACGAGATCGTCGCGCTGGTCTCGGTCGGCATCACGGTCAGCGACATCAACCGGGGGCTCAAGCGGGACGTCGGCATCGTGCTGCTCTGCGGCGCCTTCGTGCTCGTCGCCGGGCTGACCGGCGCCTGGCTGCTGAGCCGACGCCTGCACCGGCTCACCCACGGCCTGGGCGAGCGCGAGCTGGCCCGGATGTACGAGTACTACTCCGCCGTCCTCCACTCGGTCCGCGAGGGCCTGCT
Source organism: Nocardioides sp. NPDC057772 (assembly GCF_042798075.1). NCBI lineage: Bacteria > Bacillati > Actinomycetota > Actinomycetes > Propionibacteriales > Nocardioidaceae > Nocardioides > Nocardioides sp. NPDC057772. The sequence continues at coordinate 1,530 of NZ_JBHVKN010000312.1, read as the reverse complement.
GCTGCTCGACGGCGAGGGACGGGTGCAGCTGGTCAACGACGAGGCCCGGCGCCTGCTGGCGCTCCCCGACGACGTGGTGGGCACCCGGATCGAGGATCTCGACCTGGCTCCCGGGCTGGTGGCCGCCGCCCGCGGCCGCACCGCCGAGTCCGACGACCTCTACCTCGCCGGCGAGCGGATCCTCGTGGTCTCCTCCGCGCCCGCGCTCTGGGACGGTCGCGAGGTCGGCTCCGTGGTGACGCTGCGCGACCACACCGAGCTGCGCTCGGTGACCGGCGAGCTCGAGGTCGTCCGCCGCCTCACCGAGTCGCTCCGGTCGCAGAACCACGAGGCGGCCAACCGGCTGCACACGGTCGTGTCGTTGATCGAGATGGGCCGTGCCGAGGACGCGGTCGAGTTCGCCACCGAGGAGCTGCAGGTCGCCCAGCTGCTGACCGACCAGGTCGTCGGCGCGGTCGAGGACCCGGTCGTGGCCGCGCTGCTGCTCGGCAAGTCGGCCGAGGCCGCCGAGCAGGGGGTCGACCTGCGCATCGTCGGCGAGCTGCCGCAAGGCACCGGTATCCCGCCCCGCGACCTGGTGACGGTGTTGGGCAACCTGGTCGACAACGCCTTCGACGCCGTCTCCGGCCTCGAGTCCCGCCAGGTCGAGGTCCACCTGACCGGCGATGACCACACCCTCACCGTCCGTGTGGGCGACAGCGGCCCCGGCCTGGGGGACACCGCCTCGACCCGCGTCCTCGACCGTGGCTGGACGACGAAGGCCGAGCCCGGCACCGGGCGCGGCCTGGGCCTCGCGCTGGTCGTCCAGGTCGCCCGCCGCCACGGCGGCGAGGTCGGCGTCGGCCGCTCGCACCTGGGCGGGGCCGAGTTCACCGTCACCCTCGCCACGGAGGTCTCGGAATGAGTGTGAGAGTCATGGTCGTCGAGGACGAGGCGCTGGCCGCCGAGGCCCATGCGGCGTACGTCGGGAGGGTGCCTGGCTTCACCCTCGCCGGGATCGCGAGGTCGGCGCGCGAGACGGTCCGGGCGCTCGACGCCGCGCGCGACGCCGGCGCCCCGGTCGACCTGATCCTGCTCGACATGAATCTGCCCGACGGCCACGGGCTCGGCCTGCTCAGCAGGCTGCGCACCGCCGGGCACCTGTGTGACGTGATCGCGGTGACGGCGGCGCGGGACACCAAGGTGGTGCGACAGGCCGTCGTGCAGGGCGTCGTGCTCTACCTGCTCAAGCCGTTCACGTTCGCGACCTTCCGGTCCAAGCTCGAGCAGTACGCCGACTACCGCGCCCGGCTCGAAGCTGCCCCGAAGGAGGTCGTCCAGGACGAGGTCGACCAGCTGCTGGGGTCGCTGCGACCCACCGGAAGCACGCCGCTGCCCAAGGGGATGAGCGCGGAGACGCTGCGAGCGGTGACGGCCGCTCTGCGCGAGGCCGAGCGCGACCTGTCCGCGAGCGAGGTCGCCGCGATCGTCGGCGCATCGCGGGTGACCGCGCGCCGCTACCTCGAGCACCTCGCGGACAAGGGCCTGGCC
>NZ_JBHVKN010000311.1:0-3833 GCF_042798075.1 Nocardioides sp. NPDC057772 | reverse complement strand
TCTCTCGGCTATGACAGAGGGTCGGATCAGCCGAGGTCCATGTCGGTCATTTCCGTGATCTCGCCGTCGGGCTTCTCGATCGTCACCTTCTCGCCGTGGTGGGACAGGTCGTACGTGATGGTCGCGATGTCCTCGAGTTTCATGAACACGCGCATGAGCCGGTCACCCGAGCCGACATAGAGATCGACCGGCTAATGGGTGCCAGCCTCCGACTCTTCGCCGGAGGTGAAGGTGTCGTGGGCCGCGTCGACGCCGTCGATCGACTCCTGACCGACATAGACCGTGCTGCTCGGCTCGATCGCTGCTCGCGTCGATCCGGTGACCGATCGCTCCCGAGCGCGGCCAGTCGAAACACGCGCGTTCTGTGCACGATCTCTTTACCCGCGCGGGGTTATCGCCAAACCGTTATCCGGCCCGGCGTACGATCTCGGGTGTGACTGAGCTGCGCTTCGTTGAGGTCGGGACGATCGACTACCTGGACGCCTGGGAGATGCAGAAGCAGATCCACCAGCGCGTCGTGGACCGCGAGGAGCCCGACACCGTGCTGCTGCTCGAGCACCCGCCGACCTACACCGCCGGGAAGCGTACGAAGCCGGAGGACCGCCCCGCGGATCCCGGCGGCGCGCCGGTGATCGACGTCGACCGCGGCGGTGAGGTGACCTTCCACGGGCCAGGCCAGATCGTGGCCTACCCGATCGTCCGGCTTCCGGAGAAGGTCAAGGTCGTCGACTTCGTACGCCGCCTGGAGCAGGCGATGATCGGCACCTGTGCCGAGTTCGGCGTCACCGCCTACCGGGTCCCGGGCCGTAGCGGCGTGTGGCTGCCCGCGGGTCAGACCCCCGACGGCGTGCACCGACTCGAGCGCAAGGTCGGCGCGATCGGGCTGCGGGTCAGCCAGCACGTGACGATGCACGGGATCGCGCTCAACTGCGACGTCGACCTGGGGTGGTATGAGCGGTTCGTGCCGTGCGGGATCTCCGACGCCGGGGTGACCACGCTCTCGGTCGAGGCCGGACGCACGGTCAGCAGTGCCGAGGCGATGCCGGTGCTCCACGCGCAGATCGCCGAGATGCTCTCCTGGCGCGACTACGACCAGGGCCCGAGCCTGGAGCCCAAGCCGGACCCGGCCAAGACTCCGCGGGTCCCGTTGCTCTCCCCCAGCCTCACCTGAGCCGAGACCGGATCCGGAGTGACCGTCCAGTAACCGCCTGGCTTCGGGGTTCCGACCTCCCCCGGCGTAGTCTGGTGGGGTGACTCAAGCTCCTGCCCCAGAAGGTCGCAAGCTCCTCCGCCTCGAGGTCCGCAACGCGCAGACTCCGATCGAACGCAAACCGGAGTGGATCAAGACCAAAGCGAAGATGGGGCCGGAATACAAGGAGCTCACCGCGCTGGTGAAGTCCGAGGGCCTGCACACCGTGTGCCAGGAGGCCGGCTGCCCCAACATCTTCGAGTGCTGGGAGGACCGCGAGGCCACCTTCCTCATCGGGGGCGACCAGTGCACCCGACGCTGCGACTTCTGCCAGATCGACACCGGCAAGCCCACCGACCTCGACCGCGACGAGCCGCGCCGCGTGGCCGAGTCCGTGCAGACCATGGGCCTGAAGTACGCCACGATCACCGGCGTCGCCCGCGACGACCTCGCCGACGGCGGTGCCTGGCTCTACGCCGAGACCGTCAAGCAGATCCACGAGCTCAACCCCGAGACCGGCGTCGAGAACCTCATCCCCGACTTCAACGGCATCCCCGAGCTCCTCAACGAGGTCTTCGAGTCCCGCCCCGAGGTGCTCGCCCACAACGTCGAGACCGTCCCGCGGATCTTCAAGCGGATCCGTCCCGCGTTCCGCTACGAGCGCAGCCTGGATGTGATCACCCAGGCCCGCGACTTCGGCCTGGTCACCAAGTCCAACCTGATCCTCGGCATGGGCGAGACCCGCGAGGAGGTCTCCGAGGCCCTGCGCGACCTGCACGCGGCCGGTTGCGAGCTGATCACGATCACGCAGTACCTGCGTCCGAGCGTGCGTCACCACCCGGTCGAGCGGTGGGTCAAGCCCGAGGAGTTCATCGAGCTCCAGGCCGAGGCCGAGGAGATCGGTTTCTCCGGCGTCATGTCCGGACCGCTCGTTCGTTCGTCCTACCGCGCCGGTCGGCTGTACCGTCAGGCAATCGAGGCACGCACCGCCTCGGTGGTCGAGCCTGTCGAGACCACAGCCTGAGGCAGCGTACGAATTTCTGAAGACTGAAAGAGGAAGATGTCCCAGACCGATCCGAGCAGCATGAGTCGCCGCCAGCAGATGGTGGAGACCTACAAGCTCACCAAGCAGTCAGACCCCAAGATCGGCCTGATCCTGGTCTCGATCTTCGTGGTCGTCGCCGCGGTCGCCGGCGTGATCTTCTGGCTCCTGCCCGGTGAGGGCATCTTCTCCTGGATCTTCACGATCGTCGGTGCCCTCCTGGCCGGTCTCCTCGCCGCCATGGTGGTCTTCTCCCGGCGTGCGCAGAAGGTGATGTACTCCCGGCTCGAGGGCCAGATCGGTGGCGGGTACGCAGCGCTGACCATGCTCCGCCGCGGCTGGACCGTCACCCAGGCCGTCGGCGTCGAGTCGCGCAGCCAGACGCTCGTGCACCGCGTCGTCGGTCCTCCGGGAGTCGTCCTCGTCGGCGAGGGCAACAGCCCGAGCAAGGTCCGCTCGCTGCTGGCCAGCACCAAGCGCAACCACGCGCGGGTCCTCGGCGAGGTTCCGATCACGACCGTCGTCGCCGGCAACGGTGAGGACGAGGTGCCGCTGCCGCAGCTGACCAAGCACGTCACCAAGCTCGGCCGTCAGGTCGCCGGCCCCGAGATCACCGACATCATCAACCGCCTCAAGGCCGTCGACGCCACTCGCGGCACCATGCCGATCCCGAAGGGCCCCGTCCCGACCTCGATGAAGGGCATGCGAGGCAACCTTCGCGGCCGCTGATCAGACCGCGCGGCGTGCTCGGATCGCGTAGAGCAACGGGATCCGGGGCGCCTGCTCGGGCAGCCTGAACCAGCCGTCCTCCCCCACCACCATCGACGGGAACCGAGGCCACGGCAGCCGCTCGTCCTCGCGGACGAGCTCGATCTGCAGCCCCGCGCCCGCGAGAGCGGTGACGACCTCGCCGACCCCGTGACGCCATTCGTAGGCAGTGGTGGCGGTGTTCAGCGCCGGACCGTCGGTGTAGGTGTGGGTCGAGTCCTTCGCGATCGCGCCGCGCCCCGACAGATAGTCGTGGCGCAGCTCCAGGGAGTCCTCGCGGCCCGGCTCCGGCACCTCGCCGAGGGCGTCGAGGAGCGGGTGGAACTCGGTCAGATAGAGGCACCCGCCCGGCTTGAGCAGATCGTGCACGACCCGCGCCCACAGCTCGATGTCGGGCAGGTAGCAGACCGCACCCTTGCCGGTGTAGACGACGTCGAACCGGCCCGCGCCGAGGACCTCGACGGCGTCGTGGACGTCGGCCTCGCGATAGTCGACGGGCACTCCCCGCTCCGCCGCGATCCGGCGAGCTGCCGCCACAGCCTCGGCCGAGATGTCCAGCCCGTACGTCACCGCACCCCGCTGCGCGAACGCGACCGTCTCGGTGCCGAGATGACACTGCAGGTGCACGAGCTCGCGGCCGGCCAGCTCCCCGAGGTCGGTCCACTCGTAGTCGGCGAACCACGACTCGGCGGGGCGGGACCCGTCGACGCCATAGAAGGCGCTGGCGACGTGGATCGGTGTCCGGGCGTCCCAGTTGGCTCGGTTGGCCTCGATCTGACGCGTGATTTCGGGGTCGAGAGTCATGCGACCACGGTCCCACGAACGAGACAGGGC
>NZ_JBHVKN010000310.1:0-3869 GCF_042798075.1 Nocardioides sp. NPDC057772 | reverse complement strand
CTCCCAACACCACCAGCAGCTCGACTGTTTCCCGCCTTCACCAGACGATGACACCTTGTGAATTACTCACAGGGTGTCATCGTCTGGTGAAGCCGACTTCGGTGAGGGTCACGTCCTCTCGATGTCGTCGTCGAGCCGGTCCCCGAAGCCCTCACGAGAGTCCTGTGAGGCGGCGAAGACCGAGGCGCCCGAGCGGTTGCCGACGGTGATCTCGTTGAACAGCAGGTTGAGGACGACGGCGACCAGGGCGGTGGCGCTGATGCCGGAGTGCATGACCACCCCGAGCCAGGACGGGAAGGCGTCCCAGAAGGTCGGGGCGGCGATCGGCAGGATCCCGACGGCAAGAGCCACGGAGACGATCACCATGTTGAGGTTGTCCTCGTAGTCGACGCGGGACAAGGTGCGGATCCCCGATGCCGCGACGGAGCCGAAGAGCACGATGCCTGCGCCGCCGAGCACGGGGTACGGGATCGCCGCGACGACCGCGCCGACGACCGGCAGCAGCCCGAGCATCAGCAGGACGAGGCCACCGGTGGCCACCACGTACCGGCTCCGGATGCCGGTCAGCGCGACCAGACCGACATTCTGGGCGAACGCGCTGCACGGGAACGTTCCGAACAAGGGCGCAACCGTCGTGGCAGCCATGTCGGCACGAAGACCGCGCGCGACACGTCGAGCATCGACGTCGGTCTCCACGATCTCGCCGATCGCCAAGATGTCGGCGGTCGTCTCGGTCATGATCACCAGGATCACGATCGTCATCGAGACGATCGCGCCGACCTCGAAGGTCGGGCTGCCGAAGTGGAGCAGCGGTGGCAGCGCGACCAGGTCGGCCTTGCCGACCGCCGAGAAGTCGGCACGGCCGGCAACCACGGCGATCAGGGTGCCGATGACCAGCCCGATCAGGATCGACAGACGTGAGATCGCTCCCTGGAACACCCGGCTGATCACCAGGATGATGAGCAGCGTGAGCCCGGCGTAGCCGATGTTGGTCATCGAGCCGTAGTCCGGCGCGGAGGCGTCGTTGCCCATCGCCCACCGGAACGCCACCGGCATCAGTGAGAGCCCGATGACGGTGATGATCGTGCCGGTGACGACCGCCGGGAAGAGCCGGACCAGTTGGGCGAAGAACGAGGACAGCACGAGTCCGATCAGGCCGGCGACGATGATCGCGCCGAAGACCGGGCGCAGCCCGTCCTCGCTGGCGATGGTGACCATGGTCGAGACGCTCGCGAACGAGATCCCCTGCACGATCGGCAGCCGGCTGCCGAAGGGCCCGAGACCAAGCGTCTGCAGCAGCGTGGCGAGGCCCGACACGAAGAGGCCTGCGGTCACCAGGAGCGCCAGGTCCGTGCCCGAGAGGCCCGCGGCACCCCCGACGATGAGCGGCGGCGCGATCACGCCGCCGTACATCGTCAGGATGTGCTGCGTGCCGTAGGCGAGGAGCTGGCCCGGTGGATGCCGTTCGTCCTCCGGACGGGCCTGGGCAGTTGCGGTTGCCTGTCTCCTACGACCAAGCATGGCCGGCCTCAGCAGAATCCGGGGATGGCGTGCCAGGCGTTGCCGGCGTCAGGGGCCTCGTCGCGTACGACGGAGGCTTCGATCAGGCCGTAGGGCCGGTCCGCGGCGTAGAAGACCTCGCCGGGGTTGTCCAGGCCGAACGGCGAGAGGTCGGAGAGGAAGTGGTGCTTGTTGGGCGCGGAGAACTTGATCTCGGCGACCTCGCCGTGCTGCTCGAGCACCGAGGTGCCCATCCCGTTCAGGGTCTGCTGCAGCGCGAGGCTGTGGATCTCCGCGAACCGTTGCAGCAGCAGGGCCCGGATGGAGTCGTACGTCTTGTCCCAGTCGACCTCGGTCGAGGAGTAGCGCCACCGGGCGACGAGCGAGGTCGCCAGGATCCGGTCGGTGGTCTCCTGCAGGGTGGTGTATTCGTCCTTGAGGAAGCCGTGGAACTCCGAGCCGGTCGACTTGAGCACGACCAGGTCCTTGATGCCCGAGACCACGTGCGCCACCCGGTCCGATCCGCGGCAGTCGACGTTCACCACGGTGGTGCGTACGCCGCCACCCGATCGGACGAAGGAGTGGTCGTGACCGGCGCCGTCGACCTCGATCCGGTCCCAGGCGTACTCGTCGACCTCGACCCGGGCGCCCTCGGCGGCCGGACAGGCCTCGAGGTAGCGGTCGGCGAGCGCGAGCGCGAACTCCTCGATCGAGGCCACGCCGATCTTCTTCGCGTAGGCGAAGACGGTGTTCTTCTGGGTGTCGGTGGGCAGCACGTCCTGCTGGTCGCCGCTGGTGTGTGCCTCCTCGAAGCGGCCGCGCAGCGCGGTGGAGACGTTGAGGTCACGGATCTGGTGGCGAGGCGTGTCGCGGTAGATGCGAACGACGCGGTTCTCGGCCTTGCCGTACTGGTTGGGTCCAAGGTGGATGGGCATGTCAGCTCCCTCGGTAGGTGGAGTAGGCGAACGGGCTCAGCAGAAGTGGCACGTGGTGGTGCCGCCGATCGGTGACCGCGAAGGTGACGAGGACCTCCGGGTAGAAGCACTCCTGGCCGGTCGCCGCGTAGTAGGCGGCGGTGTCGAACCGGAGCTGATAGGTGCCGGCCGGGGCCTGGTCGGGCCCCAGGTCGGTCACCCGGCCGTCGTCGTCGGTGGTGGCGTCGGCGAGGACGGAGATCTGGTCGGTGTCGGCGTCGAGCCGGCCGAGCCGGACCGGCACACCCACGGCCGGGCGCCCGAGCGCGGTGTCGAGCACGTGGGTCGTGATGGCACTCATACCGAGACCTCCTCGGCGCCCAGGACCCGCTCGAGACGGAGCAGCGCGATCTTGCGCAGCTCGTCGGCGACGACGGCGGCCTCCTCGTCGTGCTCGTTGCCGAGCCGCTCGCGGAGCGAGGCCAGGACCTGGTCGGCCGAGAGGCCGGTGGCGCAGATCAGGAAGACCCGGCCGAAGCGCTGCTCGTAGGCCCGGTTGCCCTCGGCGAGGACCTGTGCGGTGGCGGGGTCGGCGCCGACCGCGGCCTGCTCGCGCCGCGACCAGGCGGCCTCGGCGTGCTCGCCCTCGGCGCGCTCCCCGATCCGCGGGTGAGCGGCCAGCGCCTGGTCGACGTCGGCCGCGGTGAACCGTCGCGCCGCCTCGTCCGCGGCGCGGACGACGTCGGCCTCGTCGGCGTAGGGGCGTCCGGCCAGGACGGCGGCGACCCAGCTCGGCGCGTCGCAGCAGGCCTGCAGCGCGGGCCGGACCACGTCCGCCGGTGAGGTGTTGAAGCTCTGGAGATCCATGAACCGTTCTCTCTCGCTATGCGGAAACTAATTTCCGTACAGCAACAACGATTGCATGTGTCCCTCGTCACAGTCAACAGTTTGTTGAAAAGTTGGACGGGCGCTACTCCCGCTCGCGGTTCAGGTAGTTGTAGACCGTGAACCGGGTGACCCCGAGCGCGGCGGCCACGATCTCGGCGCTCTTGCGGTAATCGAAGGCGCCGCGCTCCTCGAGCAGCCGCACGGCGCGCTGCTTCCCCTGCCGGTCGAGGGTCCGGAGATCACCACCGAGCTCGTCGGCGACCTCGGCGAGCAGCGCATCCAACCCGCCGGCCGTACGCCGCGGCGCACTGCGTCCCTCGATGCGCACCTGGAAGGTGATCTGGTCGGCGCCGTGGTCCAGTCCGGCGGCCACCACGTCGGCGAGGGTGGCCAGGACGGCGTCACGGTCGCCGCGAACCGAGGTGCCCAAGGGGCCGAAGTCGCACTCCAGACCGGCCTCGCGGGCGGCCTCGAGGGCGGCGGTCGCGTGCTCGGGAGGCTCGCCCTCGCCACGGAAGGGTTCGGTGGTGAACTCGGCTTCGACGCGCATGGCGGCAGGCTACCCAG
>NZ_JBHVKN010000309.1:0-3959 GCF_042798075.1 Nocardioides sp. NPDC057772 | reverse complement strand
CACGTCAACCCCCTCGGTGAGGGATCTCACAGCAGCACCCCCGGGCGGAGCCCGGGGGTGCAACATTTTGCGCAAAATTTCAGCGCATTCAGGGTGCCGAGAGCACCAGCCCGCTCGTAGGCACACCAGTGCCCGCGGTGACAAGCACATGGGCGGCGCCCGGGACCTGGTTCACCGACGTGCCGCGCACCTGGCGTACGCCCTCGGCGATGCCGTTCATGCCGTGCAGGTACGCCTCGCCGAGCTGGCCGCCGTGGGTGTTGATCGGCAGGCGCCCGCCGAGCTCGATGGCGCCGCCGCGTACGAAGTCCTTGGCCTCTCCCCTGTCGCAGAAACCGAGCTCCTCGAGCTGCATGAGTACGTAGGGGGTGAAGTGGTCGTAGAGGACGGCGGTGTCGATGTCGGCTGGGGTGAGGCCGGACTGGCGCCACAGGTCCTTGGCGACGACGCCCATCTCGGGGATGCCGATCTCGTCGCGGTAGTAGGACGTCATCACGTACTGGTCGGCGGCGCTGCCCTGGGCGGCCGCGGCGATGGTGACCGGCGAGTTGGGCAGGTCGCGGGCCCGCTCGGGGCTGGTGACGACGATCGCGACGGCGCCGTCGGACTCCTGGCAGCAGTCGAGCAGGTGGAGCGGGTCGGCGATCATCCGGGAGGCCTGATGGTCCTCGAGCGTGATCGGCCTCCCGTAGAAGAACGCGGCAGGGTTGGTCGCGGCGTGGCGACGGTCGGCGACGGCCACGGCACCGAAGTCTTCGCTGGTCACGCCATAGTCGTGCATGTAGCGGCGCGCCTGCATGGCGACCGTCGCGGCCGGAGTCGAGAGGCCGAGCGGGTAGGTCCAGGCGTTGTCGAGGCCGTTGGTGTTGACCTGCTGCGCGGCCCAGGGCTGGACCTGGCCGAAGCGCTGTCCCGAGCGCTCGTTGAAGCCGCGGTAGGCGACGACGACGTCCGCGACGCCGGTGGCGACCGCCATCGCGGCTTGCTGGATCGTCGCGCAGGCGGCGCCGCCGCCGTAGTTGATCCGGGAGAAGAACCTCAGGTCGCCGAGGCCGAGCTCGCGGGCCAGCGCGATCTCGGAGCTGGTGTCCATGGTGAACGTGGTCAGCCCGTCGACGTCTGCCGGCGCCAGACCGGCATCCGTGAGGGCTGCCCTGGTGGCCTCGACGCTCAGCTGGAGCTCGGAGCGACCGGACTCCTTGGAGAACTCGGTCGCGCCGATCCCGACGATCGCCGCCTTCCTGCTCAGACTCATGCGGCGACCCTCACGGTCCCGGTCACGTGCGCGCCGAGCGAGACCGCGCCGGTGACCTGGATGGTGGCGACGCCGTCCGCCACCTCGGTGACCTCGCCGGAGAACGAGAGCGTGTCGTAGGGGTAGGCCGGGGCGCCCAGGCGGATCGAGATCCCCTTGATCTGCACGTCGGTCCCTGCCCAGTCGGTCACGTAGCGCTCGCACAGCGCCGTCGAGGTCAGGATGTTCATGAAGATGTCCTTCGAGCCCGCGGCCTGGGCCCGGTCGCGGTCGTGGTGCACGTCTTGGAAGTCGCGCGTCGCGAGCGCGGTCGAGACGACCAGCGTCGGGGTGATCGGGAGCTCCCAGGTCGGGATCTTCTCTCCGGTCTGAAACTTCATGGCCGCCTCCAGATCGGGAGCGTCAGCTCCTCGTCGATTTGGTTCCAGTCGACGACCAGCCGTTCGCCGATTGTCAGGGCGTCCTCACCCTCGGGCGGCACGCCGGTCACCTCCGCCACCATGCGTACGCCCTCGGGCAGGTCCAGCAGCGCCACCACCAGCGGCAGCTCCTTGCCGGGCAGCTTGGGGGCGTGGATGACCGTGAACGAGTAGACGGTGCCTTCGCCGCTCGCGACGACATGACCACGGTCGTACGCGTCGCAGCTCGGGCACGCCGGACCCGGCGGGTGCCGCAGAGCCCCGCACGCGTTGCAGCTCTGGATCCGGAGCTCCTGCTTGGCGGTGCCCTCGAAGAAGTACGCGTTGTCCCGGCCGATCACCGGCCGCACCGGGCCGCTCATTGCTTCTCCTTGGGGACGAACTTGAGGACGCGGAACAGCATCGTCGCGACCCGCTCCTCGCCCACGTACCAGGTGCTCCTGGAGGTGACGAAGTAGCCGACGCCCATCCCGGTCTGCTTGGGGCCGACGACGGAGTCCAGCGCGGTGGTGACGCGCACCTGCTCGCCGACGCGGAGGTAGCGGTCGTAGCTCTGCTCGGAGTTGGTGCCGAGGACGCCATGGAAGCCGGCGTCGGTGAGCACGTTCATCATCGCGTGCAGCGGGTCGCGGTCGGGGTGCTTGCCGCCCTGGCCGTACATCGTCCACACCTGGGCCATCGACGGCGGCGCCTCCCCCTGGTGGAACCGCTCGGACTCCAGGCCCATCGCCTCGAGCCAGTTGTTGATCGTGGGCTGGTTGACCACGTCGCGGGCATTGCGCTCGGCGGCCTCGCCCCACGCCTTGATCTCCTCGGCGGCGGCCATGACCTTCTCGTGGATCGCGTCGTCCACCAGCGGCCCGCTCATCGCGGCACCCGCGGCATCCCGAGGCCGAACATCGCGATCAGCTCGCGCTGGACCTCCTGGACGCCGCCACCGAAGGTGAGCACCAGGTTGCGCTTCGCCTGGGCGTCGAGATAGTCGAGCAGGCTCTTCGTGACCGGTTCTCCGGGGTCGCCGTGGCGGTGCACGAGCGCGACCAGGTCGGCGAGCAGGTGCTGGACCTGGTCGGCGGCGAAGACCTTCGAAGCGGACGCGTCGGCGACCGCGATCTCGCCCTGCTCGGCCGCGCGGGCGACCTCCCAGTTGAGCAGCTCGTTGACGCGGAAGACGGCGGTGGTCTTCCCGATCAGCGAGCGTACGTCCGGGCTGTCGGTGACACCCTGGGCCGTGGCCCAGCGCAGGACCCGGTCGCGCAGGCCCTCGATCCGCCCGGCCGGGCCGAGCATGACGCGCTCGTGGTTGAGCTGGGTGGTGATCAGCTTCCAGCCCTGGTTCTCCTCCCCCACCAGCATGTCGGCGGGGACCCGGACGTCGTTGAAGTAGGTCGCGTTGACGTGGTGGGAGCCGTCGGCGGTGATGATCGGGGTCCAGGAGAAGCCCGGGTCGGTCGTGTCGACGATCAGGATGGAGATGCCCTTGTGCTTGGGGGCGTCCGGGTCGGTGCGCACGGCGAGCCAGATGTAGTCGGCGGCGTGACCGCCGGTGGTCCACAGCTTCTGGCCGTTGACGACGTAGTGGTCGCCGTCACGCCTGGCGGTGGTGCGGAGCGAGGCCAGGTCGGTGCCGGCCTCCGGCTCCGAGTAGCCGATCGCGAAGTGCACCTCGCCGGCGAGGATCCGGTTGAGGAACATCTGCTTCTGCTTGTCGGTGCCGTAGCGGATCAGCGTGGGACCGACGGTCTGCAGGGTCACGGCCGGCAGGTGCACGTCGGCGTACTGAGCCTCGTTGGCGAAGATCGTCTGCTCGACCTCGCCGAGGCCGTGGCCGCCGTACTCCTTCGGCCAGCCCACGCCCATCCAGCCGTCGTCGCCGAGCTGTTTGATCAGCTTCTGGTAGGTCGGGCCGTGCCGGTCCCAAGAGCCCTCGGGACCGGGGTCGCCCGGTTCACCATCGTGGGAGAGACCGGCGAAGTAGGCCCTGACCTCGGCCTTCAGAGAACGCTGCGCCTCGGTGAGCTCGTGGTTCTTGGCCTCGGCGGTCTCGACCGGGACGGCTTCGGCCGGGGTGTCGAGCAGGTGGGCGATGTCGGTGCCCCAGGTGGTGAACGCGAGCAGTGGGTAGGTCACGTCGACACCCATGCCGCCGTGGAGGTGGTGGCAGGTGCGGAAGGCGTACGGCGCGACCTGGCTGGACCAGAAGGCGGCGACCTTCAGGTCGGTCGGCGTCGAGCGGCCGCCGTCGACGGCGGCGACCGCGTTGTCCGCAGCGAGGTCGAGGGTGC
>NZ_JBHVKN010000308.1:0-3983 GCF_042798075.1 Nocardioides sp. NPDC057772 | reverse complement strand
GAGTGCCACCTCGGCCGACGCAGCCGACGCCTCGGCTGAAAGGGGTCAGTCGTCCTGCGTCTTGCCCGGGAGATCGAGCATCCGCTGGAGGGCGAGCTTGGCGTAGTGCTCGGTCTCGGCGCCGACCTCGATGCGGTTGACGACCTGTCCCTCGACCAGGGACTCGAGGGCCCAGACGAAGTGGGGGAGGTCGATGCGGTTCATCGTCGAGCAGTAGCAGACGGTGCGGTCGAGGAAGACGATCCGCTTGTCGGGGTGGGCCGCCGCCAGGCGCTTGACGAGGTTGAGCTCGGTGCCGATCGCCCAGGCAGAGCCGGCAGGAGCGGCCTCGATGGTGTTGATGATGAACTCGGTCGAGCCGACCAGGTCGGCCTTGAGGACAACCTCGTGCTGGCACTCGGGGTGGACCAGGATCTGCACGCCCGGGATCTCGGCGCGCAGGTCGTCGATCGTGTCGGGGGAGAAGCGGCCGTGGACCGAGCAGTGGCCCTTCCACAGGATCACCTTCGCCGCCCGGAGCTCCTCGGCGGATACGCCGCCGCCGGGCTTGAGCGGGTCCCAGACCACGCAGTCGTCCAGCGACATGCCGAGCTTCAGGACCGCGGTGTTGCGGCCGAGGTGCTGGTCGGGGAAGAAGAGGACCTTGGCATCGTCCTTCTGCTCGAAGGCCCACTCCAGCACGGCCTGCGCGTTGGACGAGGTGCACACGACGCCGTCGTGACGGCCGCAGAACGCCTTGATGTCGGCGGAGGAGTTCATGTAGGTCACCGGCACGACCTGCTCGGCGACCCCCGCTTCCGCCAGAGCCGACCAGGCCTGCTCGACCTGGCCCAGCCGCGCCATATCGGCCATCGAGCAGCCGGCCGCGAGGTCGGGCAGGATGACCGCCTGCGACGGCGAGGTCAGGATGTCGGCGGACTCGGCCATGAAGTGCACGCCGCAGAAGACGATGTATTCCGCGTCCGGACGGGCGGCCGCGTCGCGGGCGAGCTTGAAGGAGTCCCCGGTCACGTCAGCGAACTGGATGACCTCGTCGCGCTGGTAGTGGTGTCCGAGGACGAACACCTTGTCGCCCAGCTTCTCCTTGGCGGCGAGAGCGCGCTTGACCAGGTCGGGGTCGGAGGCGGCCGGCAGGTCGCCGGGGCACTCGACGCCACGCTCTGAGTTCAGGTCGGTGCCGCGCCCCAGGGGGAGCAGCGGGAGGTCGACAGTCGTCATGATGACGATAATACATGTCGAGGCGTCGCAGCCCCGGTGGCGTGGGTCACATGGTGGTACCGGGTGCGATCCGAGTCAGGCGCGCAGCGGCCGGACGGCGTCCCAGGCCGGGTCGGTGTCGACCCGGGTGACGATGTCGCCGTGCGCCCAGCCGTCGACCGTCTCCTCCAGCCGCTGCGGTGCGGAGGTGGTGGGGTCGACGTAGGCGTGCAGAAGACGTACGCCGTTGGTGGTCTCGTGGGCCACCACGCGGCCATCGGGGCCGAGCGTCGAGACGAGCCGGTCCTCGAGCTGTCCGAGCTCGCGCAGCGCGTCGGCCGAGGGCAGGCCCCGCTCGGCGAAGCCGATGTAGGGCACCATGACGCCGACGTGATGGGTCAGGTTGGGCGCCGTCACCGGATGCAGCGGCACCACCGCGCTCGCGATCACGGGACCCTGCGGGCTCTCTCCGCGGAGCAGCACCCACGCCGGGTTGCCGTCGGGGTCGACGTACTCCTTGCGGAGGTCTCTCACCGCCGTGCGCAGCCCGTCGAGGCCGAAGCCGTCGGGCGGGCGGGCGGTGGTGGTCTCCACCTCCCCGATCCACAGCTCGGTGCTGGACTCGCCCAGTGTGGTGTCGAGGGCATGGAAGGCGACCTGCAGACGGGCGTCCTCGGCGAGGTCGGAGAAGCTGGGGTGGAAGAGGACGAGGTCGAAGTGGGCGCCGTTCTGCCGCGCCCCGACCAGCACGTCGGCCAGCCGGATCGCAGCCCCTCCGGGCGTGGTGAGGACCGCCTCGATCGGGTCGTCGACCGGCGGGCGCTGGTCGCTGAACTCCCAGGGAGAGTCGTCGTCGGGCTCGGGCGCGGCGAGCAGCCAACGGCGTGCCAGCGCGCGATGGTCCGGGTTGCCACCCGCCGAGATCACCAGCAACCGTCCGCCCAGAGGGCCGGGGCCGACCTCCCAGCTCAGGCCCGCCTCCATCGCGTCGACCCGCCGGGCGAGGAGAGCGACCAGTGCGTCCTGGTCGTCGGCGTCGAGCGCGGCGCCGCACGCCAGCGCACCCTTCTGCGCCCACCAGGTCCAGAAGGCGTCGATCCGCCTGCTCTCAGAGTCCCTGGCCCGGCGTCGCCCGAAGATCCGCACGAAACGACCTTAACGCGACGCATGCGCATCGGTTACGACATCGATAACGGTCCGGAGACGCCCGTTGACTTCCGTGCGCGGGTAGGTTTCGGCCATGCGAGTGCTGATCGCCCCCGACAAGTACGCCGGCACGCTCACCGCCTCCCAGGCGGCGGCCGCGATCGCGGAGGGGTGGCGGCGTACGGCTCCCCGTGACGAGCTCTCCCTGGCCCCGATGGCGGATGGAGGACCGGGGTTCCTCGAGTTGCTCCACGCGGTCCTCGCCGGCGACCTGCACGAGGTCGAGGTCAGGGGGCCGCACGGCGAGCCCGTGACCGCGCAGGTGCTGGTCGTGGGCGAGACCGCCTACGTCGAGTCGGCCCAGGCGGCCGGCCTGCACCTGACCGGCGGGAAGGGAGCCGAGCAGGCGACCTCCTACGGCGTGGGGCAGCTGCTCCTCGCCGCCCGCGACGCCGGGGCGAGCACGGTCGTGGTCGGGCTCGGCGGCTCGGGCACGAGCGACGGGGGAGCGGGGCTGCTGGCCGCGCTGGGCGCCACCGCCGACCGGCCGCTCGATGCCGGCGTCGCCGGGCTCGAGGGCATCACCGAGGTCACGCTGCCCGAGCCGCTGGGCCCCGACATCGTCATCGCCAGCGACGTGGACAACCCGCTGACCGGCCTCTTCGGCGCGATCAAGGTCTACGGCGCGCAGAAGGGACTGGCCGAGGAGACCATGCCCCGCTGGGACGGCGCGCTCCAGGACCTGGCGGCCGCGACCTCCCGCAAGGTCGCGATCGAGAAGGGCGCGGGAGCCGCCGGCGGGATGGGGTTCGCCCTGCTGCTCCTCGGGGCCACCCGTCGATCTGGGTTCGACGTCGTCGCCGACCTGCTCGGGCTGCCCGAGCTGGCCTCCCGGGCCGACCTGGTGATCACCGGCGAGGGCTCCTTCGACCCGCAGAGCGCCGCGGGGAAGGTTCCGGCCGGGGTGGCACGGCTCGCCGAGCAGGCGCTGCGCCCCTGCATCGTGCTGGCCGGGAAGGTGAGCATGAGCGGTCGGGAGATGCGTACGCTCGGTATCGATGCCGCGTACTCGCTCGTCGACAGTGTCGGCGAGGAGCGGGCGCTGAGCCAGGCGTACGACTCCCTGGTCCAGGTCGCCGCCAGGGTGGCCCGGACGTGGTCCGCCGACCACCGGGAATAACCGAGGATGTGCGACGATTGAGCCTTAAGACACACCCGCACCCACGCACAGGGAGCCCAGCTACATGACCGAGCAGACGACCGAACGCCGCGCCGACTCCATCAACCTGAGCGACGTTGCCGCCGCGAAGGTGAAGAGCCTCCTGGAGCAGGAAGGCCGCGACGACCTGAGCCTGCGCATCTCCGTGCAGCCCGGTGGCTGCTCCGGCCTGCGCTACCAGCTCTTCTTCGACGAGCGCACCCTCGACGGTGACGTCGTCACCGACTTCGACGGCGTGTCCGTCGTCGTCGACCGGATGAGCGTTCCCTACCTCAACGGCGCGATGATCGACTTCGTGGACACCATCGAGAAGCAGGGGTTCACCATCGACAACCCCAACGCCACCGGCTCCTGCGCCTGTGGTGACAGCTTCCACTGATCTGAGGCGTACGCACAGCAGCCCCTGCCGGACGGCAGGGGC
>NZ_JBHVKN010000307.1:0-3994 GCF_042798075.1 Nocardioides sp. NPDC057772 | reverse complement strand
GGCGGGAGGCGCGGCCGAGCCGGGCAGCGACATGCCCATCGCTTCGGCGACAGCAGCCATCGTGTTGGCGGTGTACATGCCTCCACAGGCGCCCTCGCCAGGACAGATCGCCTTCTCGATGCGGGTGACCTCGTCGCGGCTCATCTTCCCCGCGATGCAGGCTCCGACCGCTTCGAAGGCGTCGATGATCGTGACGTCGCGGCCATCGACCTGCCCGGGCATGATCGAGCCGGCGTAGAGGAAGACCGAGGCGAGATCGAGCCTCGCGGCCGCCATCAGCATGCCGGGCAACGACTTGTCGCAGCCCGCGAGGAGCACGGATCCGTCGAGCCGCTCGGCGTTCATCACGGTCTCGACCGAGTCGGCGATGATCTCGCGCGACACCAGCGAGAAGTGCATGCCCTCGTGGCCCATCGAGATCCCGTCGGAGACGGAGATGGTGCCGAACTCCAGCGGATAGCCGCCCGCCGCGTGAACGCCGTTCTTCACCGCCTTTGCGAGCCGGTCGAGGGACAGGTTGCAGGGGGTGATCTCGTTCCACGACGACGCGACGCCGATCTGCGGCTTGGCGAAGTCGTCGTCTCCAAGGCCGACGGCCCGCAGCATGCCTCGGGCAGCGGTGGCCTCCAGGCCGTCGGTGACGGCGCGCGACCTGGGTTTGATGTCAGGTGTGTCGGGGCTGGGTGGGTTCACATGTACGAGGCTAACCATGTGGTGACCTCGGCGAGGTGGACATCGCCGGCCCGGCGCTGCGCGGATCAACGGAATGCGGAGCCATTGCCGACCCCCTGCGTACCTGATTCTGGGTGATACCGGAGCCGACCGAGGCCGGCCAGAACGTCGTCTGGTGCGCTGATGTCGGGGAGGATCGGGATGAGCTCGAACGTGGCGGGACGCGTCGTCTGCTACTCGGTCATGTCCCCGCCACGGCGCAGCCGCCGTGAGCAGATCATCTCCCAGCTGCTGACCAGCGTCGGCTCCTTGCGGGAGCACAACCGGACGGTACGCGTGGTCGTGTTCTGGTCGGGGCCGCGCCATGGGGAGACCGAGAACCGCCTGCGCTCGCTGGAGGCGGAGGTGGTTCACCTCGGCAGCTACGAGGACCTGCTTCACCCGTATCCGGGTGGCGACGTGCTCGCCCACTACCCGGTGCTGCACAAGTACTTCGTCCTCGACGTCGTCCTGGAGGACCTGGGGACATCGCAGCTGCTGCTCATCGACTGCGACACGGTTTTCCTCGACGACGTCGACAAGCTCTTCCAGCGCCATGCGGATGTCGACCTCGCGGCCTGCGCCGAGGTCGGAACCGTACGCCGCGAGAGAAGCTACGACCCGGCGTATCTGGACGAGGAGCACCTCGCCCGGCTCGCGGAGTCGCTGGGAGGCCGGTTCGTCGGGCCGATCAACTCGGGCGTCCTGCTGCTCAGCCGCAAGGGCGTCGAGGAGATGGCGAAGCTTCGACCGCTCCTGCTGGAGATCACCCTGCGGCTGATGGCCGGGCTGGCGACGAGCGCGCAGGCGTCGAGCGCGCAGGCGTCGGACTTCGCCCCCGTGATCCACCTGCGCGACCGACTGGCGTCGGGCGCGCCGGAGGTGAAGGGAGTCGTCCCGCTTGGGTTCCCCTCGTCGAACCCGTGGATCGTCGAGGAGGTCGCCCTGTGGCTGGCCCTCGGCCTGACCGAGTCGTTGACCATGCGGGACCTCCCGTCCTCCGACGCGGCCCTGGGTGGAGAGGTCTACGAGCGGCCCCGCTCGGCGAGCACCTGGATCATCGGCCACTACTTCAGCGTCGACACCGAGCTGGCGATGAGGTGGTGCCGGACCGAGCAGCCACCGCACGCGCTGCCGCAACGCCGCCCGCGGGCCGCCGAGGAGCTCCCGATCGACCCTGCGCTCGCGACCTCTCCGCTGCTCGTCGATCACGGGGGTTTCGCGCTCTACGAGGGGCTGTTCGATCCCGACGTCCTGGCCGAGATGACGCGCGAGGCTCGCGAGGCGTACTGGGGCGGGCAGGAGCAGGCGCTGACGGTGCGGTCCGGCGGGATCGGGAGGGACAGCCATCCTCCTCGCCGGCTGGTGAGCGCGGGTGGGGGCGACGCCCAGGACGCGGCGTACTGCTCGCCGGAACTCAAGGCCTTCCTCGAAGGTCTGTGTGGGCTGGAGGTCGAGGCCACCGGCCGCCGGGGGTCGGTCAACTACTACACCCGGACGGGTGACTTCATGGGCCTCCACCTCGACGTGGTCCAGTGCGAGCTCGTCGTCCTGACGGTGCTCCAGGACTTCTCCCCGGCCGACGACCCGAGCGGTGCCTGGGAGCTGTTCCCCGGGCAGGTCGGCCGACCGTTGCCGTCGGTGAGCACCGGCCGGCGTGAGCGGCGCTCGATCAAGGCCACGCCCGGTCAGAGCCTGGTGATGTTCGGCGGGCTCGTGCCGCACCGGGTGCGTCCGGTCGCGGCCGGACAGCGGCGCATCGTATCGGCGCTCTGCTTCCGGGCCGGGCAGACCGCCATCGAATCCCCAAGGCCCGCAGGGCCCGACCCCAACAACTGAGTAGGCACCGCGAACACACACATAGGAGAGATCTCATGACCCACCAAGCCGACAGCGAAGCCGCCCCGAGGCCGAGGCCGCCCCTCGACCCGACTCCCGTCGTCTTCCCGACCGCCCACGTCGAGCCGGAGTTCCTCAAGGCCTACACGGTGATGTGGGACGGGAGGTTGCCTCTGACCGGCGAAGGTCGCGTACGCCTCGAACGCGCCCTTCGCCGCGCCGTCCTCGCCGAGCTGGCGGAGTCGGACTTCGAGGGCGACGTCACGATCACCACCATCGACGATCCGGAGTCGCGCGGCATCCGCATCGAGCGGGCATGAGCGCCTACGGGAAGCGCCCCGAACGTGTGGCCACGGGCGGGCAGCGGCGAGTCCTGCAGCCGTCGGAGTTCGAGGAACGGCTCCGGCGCGACGACCTGCGGCCACCGCCCGCCGTGACCGGCATCGCGAAGCCGTCGGACCAGGCCGAGACCTTCGACTTCTCCTTCGGTGACTGCGCCGAGTGGGTCGAGCTACCCCTCGCCCTGATCCAGGGCGCCGAGTACGTCGGCGAGCAACCCTGCGGTGAACACGGCGGCCATCCCGTGGTCCAGCTCTCGCTACGGGACAGGACGCCGGACGACACCCCGGAGTTCCGTCTGCTGACCGGAGCCCTGGCCGCCGACTTCACGTTCTCGGACGAGACGACGCTGGAGGCGACGACGGATCCCAACCAGAACCCATGTCGTGACTGTGTGCGGCGCTGCTTCGAGGTCGCTCACGATCCCGTCGCGTTCAGGGAGTGCGTCATGGCGTGCCCCTGCTGACGTGTTGCTAGGCCGTCGCCGTCACAGTGCGTCGACGCCGGTCGGCAGCGACTCGACGTACTCCTCGCTCGGTCCGAAGTCGGGGTCCGGGTGGACCTCGATGTACGTCGCGGGGGTGGTGAGGTCGAGGATGCGCACCTCGTTGGCGCCGGGGCGCCACAGGGGAGCGGGGGCGTAGAGGCGGCGTTGGGGCCCGCGGGCGCACAGGCGACCGAGCAGGGTGCCGTTGAGCCAGACGAAGCGGTCGCCGTCGCCGGGGACGGCGAGCCAGCCGTCGGCGGGGGCGTCGGCGTAGAAGGTGGCGCGGGGGAGACCGTCGAGGGTGTCCCAGCGGTCGAGGGGAGCAGGATGGTGGTCCCAGCCGCGGACGAGGCGGCGGTCGACCTGGACGCCGCCGAGGATGCCCTTGTGCTCGCCGAGGAGGGGGCCGTAGTTGATCCGGCCGAGCGCCTCGACGACCAGGGTCAGCTCGGCGACCCGGCCGAGGCCGGGAAGCGTGAGCACCGCGGGCTCGCTGTCGTCGCGCTCGAGGGTGCCGAGCGGGTGCCCGTCGAGGAAGACGTACGCGACATCGTGCAGCCCGCGCACGGTGAGATGGACGTCGTGGCTGGGGAGCGTGACCGAGGACCGGTACGTCAC
>NZ_JBHVKN010000306.1:0-3996 GCF_042798075.1 Nocardioides sp. NPDC057772 | reverse complement strand
GGGTGGTCTCGACCCGCTTCGCGGGTTCGCAAGCTCACCCGCTGCGCTCGCTCGACCTCCTCCCGTTTGCCCGGCGCAAGCGCCGGGCAAGGCTCGGATGTCGGTGGGGTGAGGTTCACTAGGAGACATGCTGCTCGCCGACATCGTGTCCACGTCGAACGCCGTCGCCGCGACCCGGTCGCGGAAGGCGAAGGTCGCCGCGCTGGCGGAGTGCCTCGCCGCCTCCTCGCGCAACGAGCTCCCGGTCGTGACCGCCTACCTCTCCGGGACGTTGCTCCAGCGGCGTACGGGGCTGGGCTGGCGCTCGCTCAGCGCGCTCCCCTCCCCCGCCGCCGAGCCGTCGCTGACGGTCGGTGACGTCCACGAGGCGTTCGAGCGGATGTCCCGCGTCACCGGGGCGGGCTCTCAGGTCGAGCGGGCGCGGGAGGCCGACGCGTTGTTCGGCGCGGCGACGGAGGCCGAGCAGGCGTGGTTGCGAGGCGTCGTGACCGGAGAGGTGCGCCAGGGCGCCCTCGACTCGCTCGTCCAGGAGGCGCTGGCGGCCGCCGCCGAGGTGCCGTTGACGGCCGTACGCCGCGCCGCGATGCTCGCCGGATCGACCGTGGTGGTCGCCGGACTCGCGTTCGACGGCGAGGAGGCGCTCGCCGATGTCGGCCTGGTCGTCGGACGGCCGGTGCTGCCGATGCTGGCCTCGTCCGCAGGCTCGGTCGAGGAGGCGATGGCCAAGCTCGGCGAGGCGGTCCTGGTCGACACCAAGCTCGACGGCATCCGCATCCAGGCTCACAAGTCCGGCTCGGAGGTGCGCATCGCGACCCGCACCCTCGAGGACATCACCACGCGGCTGCCCGAGGTGGCGGAGATCGTCGCCTCGTTCCCGGCCGAGACGCTGGTGCTCGATGGCGAGGCGATGACTCTCGGGCCGGACGGGCGGCCGCGACCGTTCCAGGAGACCGCCTCGCGCACCGCGACCCGGTCGGCGCCCGGGGCGGTCGTGGTGCCGTACTTCTTCGACATCCTCCACGTCGACGGCCGCGACCTCATCGACCTCGCGCTCGACCAGCGCCTCACCGAGCTCGATCGGGTCGTCCCCGAGCAGCACCGGCCGCCTCGGCTGGTCACCGTCGACACCGAGGAGGCGGAGCGGTTCGCCACCGACGTGCTCGCTGCCGGGCACGAGGGCGTCGTCGTCAAGGGTGTCGGCCTGCCCTGGGAGGCGGGGCGGCGCGGATCGGGCTGGATCAAGGTCAAGCCCGTCCACACCCTCGATCTGGTCGTCATCGGCATCGAGTGGGGCTCGGGACGCCGCAAGGGCTGGCTCTCCAACATCCACCTCGGCGCCAGGGGTGCCGACGGCGAGTTCGTGATGATCGGCAAGACGTTCAAGGGCATGACCGACCAGATGCTGGCCTGGCAGACGGAGCGGTTCACCGAGCTCGCCGTCGGCGGCACCGACGACTGGCAGGTGAAGGTGCGTCCCGAGCAGGTGGTCGAGATCGCCTTCGACGGCGTCCAGCGATCGACCCGCTATCCGGGCGGGGTCGCGCTGCGCTTCGCCCGCGTGGTGCGCTACCGAGATGACAAGACACCGGCCGAGGCGGACACGATCGAAACCGTCAGGACGTATCTACGGTGACCTGATCTGGATACCGGGTGTAGGTGGCTCCGACCGAACCTCTGACCTCACTCCGCGTGCCCCCACACGCCCGCGCTGTCGCCCTGCTCGCGACGCTGACGTCGATCCTCTGGCCGGCCGCCGTCAACCCGGCGCCGGCCTCCACCCGCGTCGTCTCGTCCGTCGTTTCGTCCGTCGACTCGTCCGTCGACTCGGTCGAGGCACCCACCTACGGCGTCCCACGGCCGATCCTGGGTGAGTCGTTCACGCTGACCGGCTCGATCGGCTCCGGGATCAGCCGGGAGGTGCGGCTGCAGCGCTACCGGGAGGGCGCCTGGCGACCGGTGCAGACCCAGACCGTCGCGGAGTCGGGCCGCTACTCCTTCGTCGTCGCGCAGTCGTCCTGGAGGATGCGCTGGCGGGTCCTCGCTCCCGGCTTCGAGCGTGACGGGCAGACCTGGGCGGAGCGCGTCACCGAGCCGCGTACGCTCTTCGGGCAGCCGCAGGCCGTCACCACCAGCATGGCGAGGTCGGTACGTGCCGGCAGGGCGGTGCGGCTCACTCTCTTCGCCGCTCCCGCCCGTCCCGGCCGGGTGCTCACCCTCCAGCGCGACAGCGGCGACGGCTGGAGGAAGGTCGCGGACCTCCGTGCCGACGCCACCGGCCATGCCTCGTACGTCTTCAGGACCCGGGACGTGGCGAAGACGCGGTTCCGCACGATCGCCCGGGAGCACCGAGGCGCGCCGCAGTTCACGGGGCGTACGTCGGCCGTCTACGCCCTCGGGACCAGACCGGTCGGCGTCGTTGCCTGGCGTGGCGACTCGTTCAACCACCCGGAGAACACCCTGGACGCGTTCCGCAGCGCGGTGCGCCAGCGGGCCGACTTCATCGAGATGGACTTCCAGCCGACCTCCGACGGGGAGTGGGTGTTGCTGCACGACGGCGACTTCCGGCGTACCACCGACGTCGAGACCCGCTTCCCCGAGCGCCGGAGCGCTGGTCCGCGGGAGTTCACCCTTGCCGAGGTGCAGTCGCTCGACGCCGGCTCGTGGATGGGGCCGCGGTTCCGTGGTGTCCGGGTGCCGACGATCGAGGAGACCTTCGACGCCATCGACGCCGCCGAACGGCTCTACGGCCATCGGGTGCGGCTCGTGGTCGAGCTCAAGGGCGAGAGCGCGGCCGAGATGCGCGCCCTCTACCGCAAGGTCGTCTCGCTGCGCGCGGACTGGGTCTCCCGGAAGAGCCACGACGACAAGGCGATCTTCATGAGCTTCGAGGCGAGCCACTTCGACTTCCCGGGCGCCGAGCGGACGGGCATGGAGACGGTCGCGGTCAAGGACGAGCCGGACCCCGCCGACCTCCATGAGGCGGACTTCACGCAGGTGCACATCCACACGCGGCTGCTCGACGTCGCCCTGGTGGACCGCTACCGCCGCCAGGGCGCCGAGGTCGGCACCTGGCCGGCGGTCGGCACGGCGTCCGTGCTCCGCGCGGCGGTCGCGGGCGTCGATTACGTCACCACCGACGACGTCGCCGACGCTCGGAAAGCACTGCTCCAGGAGTGAGTCGGGGACGCGCGCACTCACAGTGCAACTCCAAGTTTTACACCGCGTACAGTGTGTATGTGAGCACCCGACCAACCACCTCCGGATCCGTGCCGGACGGCCGCCGCTCCGCCGCCGCGGCCCGGCGCCGAGCCCGCGAGGCCGACATCGTCGCAGCCACCCGCAAGCTCTTCGACGAGCGCGGCGTGAGCGACGCCCAGATCGAGGACATCGCCAAGGCGGTCGGCATCAACCGCGCGATCGTCTATCGCCACTTCACCGGCAAGGAGGAGATCTTCGCGCTGACGCTGGTCGGCTACCTCGACGAGCTCCGCGAGCGGATGCTGATCGCCACCGAGGGCGACAGCTCGCCCACGGACGTCGTGCGCGACGTCGTCGGCACCTTCGTCGACTACGGGATCGAGCACCCCGCCTTCGTCGACTGCGCCCAGACGCTGATGCGCCGCAGCGGCTCCGACCTGCTCGACGAGCTCTCCGAGAGCGCCCTGTTCCGCCTCGGCCGGGCGATGAACGGCTGCCTCACCATCCTCACCACCGTCTTCGAGGACGGCGCCGCCACCGGCGAGCTCCACGTCAAGGACGCCAACCTGCTGGCCAACACCCTCTACGCCTCCGGCCTGGGCGCTCTCCAGCTCGCCCGCGTCGGCATCCTGGTCTCCGAGTCCGCCCCCGGCGTACCCACCGTCGGCTCCGTCTCCCCCGACCAGGTCCGCGACTTCCTGGTCACCGCAGCCCTGGCCCTCACCGCCAAGTAGCCCCCGCCGAGCCCTCACTTCTGGCGGGCCGAGAATGCAGTTGTGGGCGACGAAACTCGAGTTT
>NZ_JBHVKN010000305.1:0-4040 GCF_042798075.1 Nocardioides sp. NPDC057772 | reverse complement strand
GGCCCTGAGATGACCCTCGTCGGCGTCGGCGGCATCGCCACCGTCGACGACGCCCGCGAGCGGCTCGCGGCCGGTGCCGACCTGCTCCAGGGCTACACCGGGTTCATCTACGAGGGCCCGCTCTACGCCCGCCGGATCGCGAACGGGGTGGCTCGATGAGCTTCGGTGCCCGCTACGTCGCCGCGCTCGCCGAGCGTGGGCGGCTCTGTGCCGGGATCGACCCGCATGCCTCGCTGCTCCTCGACTGGGGACTCGACGACGACCTCGCCGGCCTGGAGAGGTTCGCGCTGACCGCGGTCGAGGGCCTGGCTCCGTACGTCCCGGTCGTCAAGCCCCAGAGCGCCTTCTACGAGCGCTTCGGGTCGCGCGGCGTGGCGGTCCTGGAACGTGTCATCGCCGAGTCGAAGGCCGCGGGGGCGCTGGTGCTCCTCGACATCAAGCGCGGCGACATCGGCTCCACGAGCCAGGCGTACGCCGACGCCTACCTCGATCCCGCCAGCCCGCTGGGCTCCGACGCGGTGACGGTGAGCCCCTACCTCGGGTTCGGCTCGCTGACGCCGTTCGTGGAGACCGCCGCCAAGTTCGACGCCGGGCTGTTCGTGCTCGCCCTGACCTCCAACAAGGAGGGTCCCGAGGTGCAGCACGCAACGGTCGAGGACGGCCGCAGCGTCGGCCGGGTGATGCTCGACCATCTGCGCCGGTTGAACGAGGCCGAGACGCCGCTGGGCTCCTTCGGCGCGGTCGTCGGCGCCACGATCGACGGCGCGGACGGTGCTGGGGTGGCGTACGACTTCGGGTTCAACGGCCCCATCCTGGCGCCGGGCTTCGGTGAGCAGGGCGGCACCCCGGGCGACCTCGCCCGGATCTTCGGTCCAGCCAACGCCAACGTGGTCGCCAGCACCAGCCGCGGGCTGCTCCGGAAGGGCCCCGACGTGGCCGCGCTGCGCGACGAGGCGCTGCGGCTGCGGGACGAGCTCGGCTGAGGGCTGCCGGTTCGTCTAGGTATGCAGACGAACCGTCGCTTCCCAAGCGGAGCTCCGCACGGGAAGAGACGGTTTCGCTGCATACCTAGACCAACCGCCCACCCCCGTGCCTGACACACTGGCCCGATGACCACTCTCCGGATGGCCGCCCGGCTCCTCGTCCTGCCGATACTCGCCACGACCATGAGCTCGTGCGGTGACCCGATCGAGGGCTACTGCGAGTCGCTGAAGGGCCACCAGGAGGAGCTCACCAAGACGCTGGGGGAGGGCGGCACCGGTGGGCTGATCGCGGCCCTGCCCGTGTTCGAGGACCTCGAGAGCAACGCCCCCGACGACATCAAGAAGGACTGGACGACGATCACAGGGGCGGTGTCGGGGCTCAGCACCGTGCTTGAGGACGCCGGCGTCTCCGCCGAAGACTACGAGAACGGCGAGCCGCCCGAGGGCGTCAGCGATGCCGAGGCGAAGAAGATCGCCGAAGCGGCCACCAAGGTGAGCAGCACGAAGACGCAGGAGGCGTCCGTACGCGTCCAGCAGCATGCACGGGACGTCTGTCACACCGCGCTGACGCTGTGAACGGGAACTGAACCGGAACCGAACCGAATGGGCATCAGATAGGCGACCCCGATTGCCGCCCCGGCAACGTAATGGCTAGATTGGCGCGAGCGCTTACTTTCAGCGCTCGGCCGGGGGGCACGATCCCTGTACCGCGCGACCCGGTTGCCCTGTTGACTACACATTTGATCGTGAAAGGGAGTCTTCGTGGCTCTGCCTCCGGACATCACCCCTGAACAGCGCGCTGCCGCGCTCGCCAAAGCCGCGGCCTCGCGCCAGGAGCGGGCTGCTGTCAAGAACAAGGTCCGCACTGGCGGCATGTCCGTCATCGAGGTCATCGAGGAGGGGAAGAAGAACGAGGTCGTCGGCAAGATGAAGGTCATCGACCTGCTGACCTCCCACCCCGGCCTCGGTGAGGTGCGGGCAACCCAGATGATGGAGCGCCTCGGCATCGCGATGAGCCGACGTGTGCAGGGCCTCGGCCCCAAGCAGGTCGCCGCGTTGGTCGAGGAGTTCGCTCGCCGATGAGTCTGATGGCGGACGAGAAGGCCCCGGCCGGCACCGGCGAGAGCCAGGAGAAGCGACTGGTGGTCCTGGCCGGCCCGACCGCGGTCGGCAAGGGCACCGTCTCCGCGGCGATCCGTGACGACCATCCCGAGGTCTTCTTGTCCGTCTCGGCGACGACCCGGAAGCCTCGCGAGGGCGAGGTCCACGGGGTGCATTACCTCTTCGTCTCCGACGAGGAGTTCGACGCGATGATCGCCGGCGGCGAGCTGCTGGAGTGGGCCACCGTCCACAACATGGCCCGCTACGGGACGCCGCGCGGTCCCGTCGTCAAGGCGTTGGCCGAGGGCCGCCCGGCGATGCTCGAGATCGACCTGCAGGGCGCCCGGCTGGTGCGCGAGACCATGCCCGAGGCCATCTTCGTGTTCCTCGCCCCGCCGAGCTGGGACGAGCTCGTACGCCGCCTGGTCGGCCGTGGCACCGAGACCGAGGCCGAGCGGGAGCGCCGCCTCGAGACTGCGCGGGTCGAGCTGGCGGCGGAGAAGGAGTTCGACGTCACCATCGTGAACCACGAAGTTCATCAGGCAGCCGATGAGTTGGTAACCTTGATGACGCTCGGGCTCCCGAGCAAGAAATCCGACCAAGCCGACAAGTGAGGCTCACGTGGCTGCCCCTCAGATCGACGCCCAGGGCGTGACCAACCCCTCGATCGACGACCTGCTGACGAAGACCGACAGCAAGTACAAGCTGGTTCTCTACAGCGCGCAGCGGGCTCGCCAGATCAACGCCTACTACTCCCAGCTCGGTGAAGGCCTGCTGGAGTACGTCGGCCCCCTCGTTGACACCCACGTTCAGGAGAAGCCCCTCTCGATCGCGCTGCGCGAGATCAACGAGGACCTGCTGACCTGCGAGGACATCGACCCGGCCGAGCTGGCCGCCCAGGCTGCCGCCGCTCAGGCCGCTGCCGCCGAGGCGCCCTCCGCGGACGCCTGATCTAGGCACTTCGCTGTCCACCAACAGCACCACCCCGGCCGCCGCTCTCGACGAGAGGCGGCCGAAAGTGGTCTTAGGGGTCGCCGGCGGCATCGCCGCCTACAAGGCGGCCGAGCTGCTGCGCCGGTTCACCGAGTCCGGCCATGACGTGACCGTGGTCCCCACGGCCTCCGCCCTCGAGTTCGTCGGCGCCCCCACCTGGGCGGCGCTGTCGGGCAAGGAGATCGCCACCGGCGTCTTCGAGAACATCACCGAGGTGCCGCACGTACGCATCGGGCAGCAGGCCGACCTCGTGGTGGTCGCCCCGGCGACCGCCAACACGCTCGCCCGCGCGGCCCACGGCCTCGCGGACGATCTGCTCAGCAACGTACTGCTCACCGCACGCTGCCCGGTCGTGTTCGCCCCGGCGATGCACACCGAGATGTGGGAGCACCCGGCCACGCAGGCCAACGTGGCCACGCTGCGCGAGCGCGGCAACATCGTCATCGAGCCCGCCGAGGGCCGGCTGACCGGCAAGGACACCGGCAAGGGGCGGCTGCCCGAGCCGAGCGAGATCTTCGAGCTGTGCCGGGCGGTGCTCGCCCACGGTGCCCGCGCCGACCTGACCGGTCGTCACGTCGTCGTCTCGGCAGGCGGCACCCGCGAGTTCCTGGACCCGGTCCGCTACCTCGGCAACCGTTCCTCGGGCCTCCAGGGCTACGCCATCGCCCGCGCGGCGGCCGCCCGCGGCGCCGAGGTGACCCTGGTCGCCGCCAACGTGACCCTGCCCGACCCGGCCGGCCTGAAGGTGGTACGTGTCGGCACCACCGCCGAGCTGCGCGACGCCGTGGTCTCCGCGGCCGCCGGCGCGGACGCGATTGTGATGGCGGCGGCTCCGGCCGACTTCCGTCCGACCGGCGTGAGCGAGGCGAAGATCAAGAAGGCGTCCGACGGCTCGGCGCCGACGATCGAGCTGATGCAGATATAAGACATCCTGGCCGAGTTCTACGAATTTATGAGTTTTGA
>NZ_JBHVKN010000304.1:0-4071 GCF_042798075.1 Nocardioides sp. NPDC057772 | reverse complement strand
CGTCATGACGAGCCGACTCGGCCTTGTTTTCGGTCAAGATGCGCCGACTCGGCCTCTAAAACGACGAAGGGAAGGGATATATCTCCCTTCCGCTATCAACTTTATAGCGCACCCAGGGGCTTGAAACAAGCCCCCCGGATTGGGGCAGAATCTCCTGCTCGAACAGGTAAAACGCCTGATCAGACAGGGGATTCAACGTTGCACGCATTCGATCTCGCGGGCCGTCACGACGCCAAGGCGGACCCGGCACTGATCGCCGATGACGAGCGGCACTTCGCCGCCATCGGGCAGAGTCTCGAGGAGCAGATCTCCGAGCTGAACGCACGGCTGGACGAGGTACGCCGCCGCCCCGGCGGACACGGGCAGGAGGCGATGGACCGCGACCTGGAGGTGCACCGGATCGGTGGGCAGCTGCGGATGCTGCGCAGGTTCAGCCTGGACCTGTGCCTGGGGCGGATCGTCACCGACTCCGGCGACACCATCTACATCGGACGCCTCGGACTGACCGCCACCGACGGACGCCGGCTGCTGGTCGACTGGCGCTCGCCGGCGGCCGAGCCGTTCTTCGGGGCCACCCACGCGGATCCGCGGGGGCTGCTGAGCCGGCGTCGCTACCGCTGGACCAACGGACGGATCACCGACTACTGGGACGAGGTCTTCACCGCCGAGGGGTTGGAGGGGCATGCGGCGCTCGACGACCAGTCGGCCTTCATCGCCACTCTCGGCAGCAGCCGCTCGCCACGGATGCGCGACGTGCTGGGCACGATCCAGTCGGACCAGGACGCCATCATCCGAGCGTCGTCACGGGGCGCGCTGGTCGTCGACGGCGGCCCGGGGACGGGCAAGACCGTGGTGGCGCTGCACCGCACGGCGTACCTCCTCTACTCCGACCCGCGCCTCGGCGAGGGCAAGGGCGGGGTGCTGTTCGTGGGGCCGCACGAGCCCTATCTCTCCTACGTCGCGGACGTGCTGCCGAGCCTCGGCGAGGAAGGCGTACGCACCACCACGCTGCGCCGGATGGTGCCCGAGGGTGCCTCGTTGATGCCCGAGACCGACGCTGAGGTCGCCCGGCTCAAGGCGGATGCCCGGATGGTTGCGGCGATCGAGCCGGCGGTGGCGCTCTACGAGAAGCCGCCGGCGAGGCCGACCCTCGTCGAGACTCCTTATGGCGACGCGGTGATCAGCGTCAGCGACTGGGCCGAGGCGCTCGCCGCCGCGGAGCAGGGAACACCGCACAACGACGCCCGCGACCAGGTCTGGGAGGCGCTGCTGCGGATCGTGACCGACAGGATCCAGGAGAACGGCGCCACGGACCCCGACCGCGACTACGACGCAGATCTCGACGACTGGGTAGACGAGCCCGAGGAGGACGAGTTCGACGCGTACGGGCTGGTCGACGAGGACGCGACCGATGCTCTGCGTGCCGCGCTGGAGACCAACGCCGGGCTGCTCGACGTCTTCGGCCAGGTCTGGCCGCGGCTGAAGCCCGCCGACATCGTCGGGGACCTGTGGGAGGTGCCGGCGTTCCTGCGGATGTGCGCGCCGTGGCTCACGCCCGAGGAGGTGAAGCTGCTGCAGCGCACGGACGCTCACGCCTGGACCGAGGCCGACCTGCCGCTGCTCGACGCCGCCCACCGCCGGCTGGGCGACCCCGACGCGTCCCGCCGCCGGGGCGCCCGAAAGGCGGCCGCGGCCGCGGACCGCAAAGCGAAGGCCGAGGTCGTCTCGGACCTGATCAGCCACGACGACTCCGACATGAAGGTGATGTCGATGCTTCGCGGCCAAGATCTACGCACAGCGCTGCTGGACGACTCGGTGCGCGAGCCGGAGGAGCTCGACCCGTACGCCGGGCCGTTCGCGCACATCGTCGTCGACGAGGCTCAGGAGCTCACCGACGCCGAGTGGCAGATGCTGATCAGCCGCTGCCCCTCACGCAGCTTCACGATCGTCGGAGACCGGGCGCAGGCGCGCCACGGGTTCACCGAGTCGTGGCAGGAGCGGCTCGAGCGCGTCGGGGTGGACCGGATCGAGATGGCCGGCCTGAGTATCAACTACCGCACGCCCGCGGAGGTGATAGCCGAGGCCGAGCCGGTCATCCGCGCCGCGCTTCCCGACGCCAACGTGCCGACCTCGATCCGTGCCTCCGGCATCCCGGTCCGCCACGGATCGGTCACGGACCTCGACGAGATCGTGGAGACCTGGCTCGCCGAGCACGACGAAGGCATCGCCTGCGTCATCGCCGCAGATTCACGCGATCAGGACGACGGCCGGGTACGCCGCCTGAGCCCCGAGCACGCCAAGGGACTCGAGTTCGACCTGGTCGTGCTCATCGACCCCGAGACGTACGGGACCGGGATCGAGGGTGCCGTCGACCGCTACGTCGCGATGACGCGCGCTACCCAGCAGCTGGTGATCCTGACGAGCTGACCGCTGCGCGAATTGCGGAGCAATCGCAAATAGCCCAGCGCTGAAGCGCTCCTCGTCTGGACGCAGCGCAGAGAGGAGCGCAGCGACGAACGAAGCGGAGGAAGACGAGGATCAAGCGCAAGCGCTGCGCGAATTGCGGAGCAATCGCAAATAGCCCAGCGCTGAAGCGGTCCTCGTCTGGACGCAGCGCAGAGAGGAGCGCAGCGACGAACGAAGCGGAGGAAG
The DNA here is from genome assembly GCF_042798075.1 of Nocardioides sp. NPDC057772. Taxonomy (NCBI): domain Bacteria; kingdom Bacillati; phylum Actinomycetota; class Actinomycetes; order Propionibacteriales; family Nocardioidaceae; genus Nocardioides; species Nocardioides sp. NPDC057772. The sequence continues at coordinate 1,419 of NZ_JBHVKN010000304.1, read as the reverse complement.
ACGAGGATCAAGCGAAAGCGCTCGCGAATTGCGAAGCAATCGCAAACAGCTCAGTGCGTGGCGGGGAGGTTGTCGTTGTCGGGCTTGTGGGGCTTGGGGAGCAGCCCCTCGCCGCGGAGCACGCCGGGCAGGAGCACCACGAGGGAGATGACCACGGTCGCGATGACCGGGATGAGCAGGATGAGCAGGAGGAGACCGGAGGCGGTCATCTCCTCGGCGACCGGCCAGCCGTTGGGGACCTCGGCGCTGGCTGGGCCGGCGGTAGCAACAGAGGCGACGACGGCGGCGGAGGCGGAGGCGCCGAAGAGGCCGGCGCGGCGCAGGATCTGGTTGCTCACGGGGCAGATACTAACCGGCGTACCTCCTGGTTCTCATCTCTGCCCTCGCCTCCGGCGCCGGAGAAGCGGCCCGGACGGAGATTGGCAGCAGACCTTGAAGGCGCTGGATACTGGAACCCATGTCCATTCCCCCGAACCCCCCACTGGTCTCGGTCTCCTGGTCGACCCTCGGCGAATGGGTGATCGGCATCCCCTTGCGCATCCTCGGCCTGATCGTGCTGGCGATCGTGCTCCGCTGGGTGCTTCACCGGATCATCGACAAGGTCGTCGGCCGCGCCGTCGAGGCGCCGGCGCTGGCCGGCAAGATCACCAAGATGGCCGACCCGAGCGAGGTCAGCGCCGCGTCGTCACGCCGCAGCCAGCGCGCCCAGGCGATCGGCTCGCTGTTCAAGAGCGTGGTGACCGGCGTCCTGGTCGCGGTCTTCGCCACCATGATCCTGGACCAGCTCGGCATCAACATCGCCCCGATCATCGCCTCGGCCGGAATCGTCGGTCTGGCGCTCGGTTTCGGGGCCCAGTCGCTGGTGCGCGACTACCTGTCCGGCATCTTCATGATCATCGAGGACCAGTACGGCGTCGGCGACAGCATCGAGGTCAACAACATCAGCGGCACGGTCGAGGCGGTGACGCTGCGGATCACCCGGCTGCGCGCGCTCGACGGCACGGTCTGGTACATCCCCAACGGCGAGATCCTCACCGTCGGCAACCACAGCCAGAACTGGGCTCGCGCCGTCATCGACGTCGGCGTCGGCTACAACGAGGACCTCAACAAGGTGCAGCGGGTGCTCCGCGAGGTCTCCCACGACCTGTGGGTCGACGAGGAGTTCAAGGGTCAGATCATCGAGGAGCCGGAGGTCACCGGCGTCGAGGCACTGGCCGCCGACTCGATCACGCTGCGGGTGCTCGTCAAGACCCTGCCGCTCAAGCAGTGGGCGATCGCCCGCGAGATGCGCCAGCGGATCAAGGCCCGCCTCGACTACGAAGGCATCGAGATGCCGTTCCCGCAGCGGGTCATCTGGCACCGCGAGGAGAAGGCGGCCGCTGCCCAGGACGAGAAGGCCAACGCCTGACGTTACGCAAG
>NZ_JBHVKN010000303.1:0-4134 GCF_042798075.1 Nocardioides sp. NPDC057772 | reverse complement strand
TCGTGAGGGTGGAGCCCTCGCGACCCTTGGTGACCGCCAGCTGGGTGGGGATGCGTTCGCGCATCTCGGTGACGTGGCTGACGACGCCGATGATGCGGCCGCCCTCGCGGAGGGTGTCGAGGACGTCGAGCACGTCGTCGAGAGTGTCCGCGTCGAGCGAGCCGAAGCCCTCGTCGACGAAGAGGGTGTCGAGCATCTGGCCGCCGGCCTCGTTCATGATCACGTCGGCCAGGCCGAGCGCCAGGGCGAGGGAGACGACGAAGGTCTCGCCGCCCGACAGGGTGGCGGGGTCGCGCGATTCGCCGGACCAGTCGTCGCGAACCAGGAGCGCCAGACCCCCGCGACGGTCGCCGGCGCCCTTGGCGGCGGAGTGTTCCAGGGCGTAGCGCTGATCGCTCATCTTGGCGAGCCGCTCGTTGGCCGCCGCGACGACCTGGGTGAGGCGGTAGGCGACGACGTAGGCCGACAGGCTCATCTGGAGCTGGTTGTCGCTGCTCTTCCCCTCGGCGAAGGCGGCGATCCGGGCGGCGACCTCGAGGTCGTCGCGTACGGGCGCCCAGGCGGCGAGCGCGCGGGTCAGGTCGCGCTGCAGCGAGTCGAGGCGGGCGGCGCGGTTGGCGGCGGTGTCGGCCGCGGAGCGGGCGGCGTCGGCGGCGTCTGCGGCCGTGCGGTGAGCGAGGGAGAGCGCCGGCAGGTCGGGCTCGTCGGTGGCCAGGATCTCGGCGGCGCCGGGGGAGTCCAAGGTCGCCCGCGCGGCGGCCAGACTGTCGGCGTAGGTCTTGATCTGGCTATTCAGGGCGGCGACCTGGTCAGCTGGGAGCGCGGCGGCCAGCGCGCTCTCGGGCGTGTCGAAGCCGGCTCGGACAGCCGTGGCGGTGAGGGTGCGCTCGGCCGCGGCGAGCGCCTCGGCGGCACGCGCGGCTGCTTCGAGACGCTCGAGGGCGGTCGTCGCCGACCGGTGGTCGCGGTCGAGCGTGGCGAGCAGGTCGTCCAGATCGGCATGCTCGTCGCGGACGTCGCTCAGCTGCTCCTCGAGACGCTCCCGCTCCTCGGTGAGATGACGCAGCGTGGTCTCGAGCTCGGCGGCGCGGGTCTCGAGCTCGGCACGGAGCGCGGTGGAACGCTCCCGGGTCTGCTCCGCGGCGGTGAGCTGGGCGCGCAGGCCGGACTCGCGGGCAGCCGTACGCTCCAGGTCGGCGAGGCGCGCGGCCAACGACTCGGCCGTCTCGCTGGTCTCCCCGGCGGCCTCCTGGGCGAGCTGTAGACGGGTGGTGAGGTCACGCACGTGCTGGTCGCGGGCGTGCTCCTCGGCGCTGGCGTTGTCGTAGGCCGTCTGCGCGGTCTTCTCCGCCGCGGCATCGGGCGCCCCGTCGGCGGGCGAGGCCTTGTGAGGGTGCTCGTGGGACCCGCACACCGGGCAGTCGGCGCCGACCGCGAGGGCGCCGGCCAGCTCCGCGGCGATGCCGTCCAGCCGGGCCTGGCGTACGTCGAGATAGTGGGTGCGCGCCTCCATGGCGGCCGTCCGAGCCGACTCGTGCCGGACTCGTGCCGCAGCGAGCTCTTCGGTCAGCCGACCGACCTCGGTGACCGCCGTGACCCGGGCGCGAAGCACCGGGATCGCCCCGGCCGCCTCGGTGGCCGCCGCGAGCTCGGCGGCGAGGGCCTCGGTCTGCTGCGGCAGCTCCTCGGCGAGCCGTGTCTGCTCCTGCATCTGGGCGAGCACGCGCTCTCGCTGCGCACCGGTGGTCGCAAGCTCCTGGGTGACCTCGCCGAGCCGGCGCTGGACCGGCACGAGCGCGCGGGCCTGGGCCAGGCGGGCCGAGATCCGGTCGACGGCCGCCTTGGCCTCGCTCAGGGTCAGGTCGCCCGGCGCCAGCGCGGCCGCTGCCGCGTGCTCCCGGCGGGCCTGGTCGGCGAGCTCGCTCACCCCGGCGACGGCCTCGGCGCGCTGGGCGGCCTCGACGCGGCGTACGCGTTCGTCCTGCTCGTCGGCAGCGGCGACGAGACGGCTCTCGGCAGCGGCGGCCGCGCGGAGTCCGCGCTGCTTCTCGGCCATCGCGCGGGCGGCGTCGAGCGCGGCCAGCGTCTCCGACTCGGCGGCCAATGCCTCCATCGCAGCGCCGGAGGTGACGGCCTGCGCCTCGGTGGCTTCCTCGGTGAGCGCGCGAGCCCAGGTGGCGATCGCGCCGTCGCCGGCGGGGAGGCCGAGGTCGTGGACGTCCCAGTCCTCGGGGAGGGTGACGGCCGCGGTCTCGCTGATCCGGCTGACCACCTCGGCGACGCCGGCGTTGAGCTCCTCCGAGCGCCGCCGGAGCTCGACGCGGCGCTCCCGCAGCCAGCGCTCCACGTCGGCGAAGCGCTCGGTGCGGAAGAGGCGTTCGAGCAGGCGCTTACGCTCCTCGGCGCTGGAGCGGAGGAAAGCCTGGAAGCGGCCCTGGGGGAGCATCGCGACCTGCACGAACTGGGTCAGCGTCATGCCGAGAAGGTCGGAGACCAGGTGGCCGGCCTCGTCGAGGCGGGTGGTGAGGGTGCGCCACTCCTCACCGACCTGCTCCATCAGCACGACCGAGGCCTGCTGGGTCGTGGTGCCGGAGCCGCGCCGCTTGGGCCGCTCCCATGACGGCGAGCGGGTGATCCGGAACCGCCGCTGGGCGAGCGTCGCTTCCAGGATGACGCGTGTGGCGACCTCGGCCGGGGCCCGGTCACTCCGCAGTCGCTTCGCGACGGAGCGGTCTCCGGGGACATCGCCGTAGAGGGCGAAGCAGACCGCGTCGAGGACGCTGGTCTTGCCGGCGCCGGTGGCGCCCGAGAGCAGGAAGAGCCCGGCCTCCGAGAGCTGGTCGAAGTCGACGTTCACCGTGCCCGTGAACGGGCCGAACGCGGTCACCTCCAGATGGTGGAGGCGCATCAGAAGAGCACCTCGAGCCACTCCTCTTCCTCGGCCGCGCCGGCGGCCGAGTCGAGGGTGTCGACCTCCGGGTCCTCACAGCAGGCGTCGACCGCGGTCTGCAGCAGCGCCAGCTCGGCCTTGGCCGCCGGCTCGCCGCGCAGCTCCGCCACGAACTCGGTCACCAGGTCGATGTCGCGTCGCGGTCGCGACGGATCAGGCCGGGACAGCGCACCCAGGACCGGCGCGGTGGACTCGAACCCCAGCACGAGCGTGTGCGGGAAGCGCCGGCGCAGACGCTCCATCGCCTGCGCCGGGCGGATCCGGTCGGTCAGGGTGATCTGCAGCCACGACTGCTCGTGGACCTCGTGGCGCGGGTCGCTCAAGAGCTCCTCCAGCGTGCCGCGCAGCCGCGCGAGCTTGCGCGGGACCGGTGCCTCCACGAACTCGCTGGCGACGAAGCCCGACTCGTCGAGATCGATGAGCCAGGACCCCTTGAGGTGGTTGGCCTCGGAGAAGGAGTAGGCCAGCGGCGAGCCGCTGTAGCGCACCGTCTCGGTGATCGTGTGGCGTCCGTGGAGATGGCCGAGGGCGGCGTAGGAGATGTCCTCGAAGAGGCTGGCCGGCACCATGGAGACACCACCGACGGAGATGTCGCGCTCGGAGTCGGAGGGCTCGGCGCCGGTGACGAAGGCGTGCGCCATCACCACGCTGCGGGCACCCCTGCGGTCGAGGTCGGCGCGGACCCGGCGCATCGCCTCGCCGAGCGCGGCCTGATGGGAGCGCGACTCCAGGCTCCAGGCTGCCCTGGCGGCGTCGGGATCGAGGTAGGGGAGAGCGTAGAAGGCGACCTCGCCGTGCTCGTCGGGGAGCAGCACCGGACGTCCGACCCCGGCCAGGTCGGTGCGGATGAAGATGCCGGCGGCGTCGATCAGCTCGGAGCCGAAACCCAGCCGCTGGGCGGAGTCGTGGTTGCCGCTGGTGATGACGACCTTCGCCCGCGAGGCAGCGAGCCGCGCGAGAGCCTCCGAGGCCAGGCGCACCGCGTCGACCTGTGGAAGTGCACGGTCGTAGACATCGCCCGAGACGCACACCACGTCGACCTCTGCCTGCTCCACCACGGAGAGGAGATGGTCGACGTACGCCGCCTGGTGCCCGAGCATGCCCTCCCGATGGAAGGACCGGCCCAGGTGCCAGTCGGAGGTGTGCAGGATCCGCATGAAACGAAAACTATCGGTGAGCACGGA
>NZ_JBHVKN010000302.1:3470-4134 GCF_042798075.1 Nocardioides sp. NPDC057772 | reverse complement strand
CGATCGGGGAGCGCCCGGCGCTCACGGCAGCGGTCACCGGCCAGGCCGCGGCGCACGCCACGATGGTGGCGGTGATGGTGATGACCCCGCTCCACATGGAGCACGGCGGCGCCGGGCTGGAGGTCATCGGCTTGGTGATCAGCGGTCACGTGCTGGGCATGTTCGCCTTCGCGCCGGTCGCCGGCTGGCTCGCCGACCGGGTGGGCCGGGCCGACGTGATGGCCCTCGGCGGCGGGGTGCTCCTGGTGGCCCTGGTCCTGTGCGCCGCGGCGCCGCAGGGCAGCTCGGGGCGGATCTTCGCCGGGCTCTTCCTGCTCGGTCTGGGCTGGTCGCTGGCCACGATCGCGGCGGCGACCTCTGTCGCCGACCACACGCCGCTCGAGGTCCGCGCCGACGTCCAGGGCAGCGCCGACCTGATCATGGGTGTCGCCGCCGCGGGTGCGGGGGCGTTGTCGGGGGTCGTCGTCGACCTGGCCGGATATCCGGCGCTGGCGCTCGGCACGATCGCCCTGGTCGCGGTGCTGTTCGGGGCTGCGTACGTCGCTCGCCGGTCGGGCTGAGCCGGTCGGGGGGGGGGGGGGCGCCGGGCGCCCCCGCCGGCCGCGGCGCGGGAGCCGGGGGTGGTGTGCAACGAGTAGAGGGGGGCGGACGGGGTGGAGGTGTT
>NZ_JBHVKN010000302.1:0-3460 GCF_042798075.1 Nocardioides sp. NPDC057772 | reverse complement strand
GCCGTCAGGCGTCAGCCGAGGATCTTCTCCATCGTCTCGATCTCGGCCGACTGGGTCTCGATGATCGTGCCGGCCAGGTCGACGGCCGGCTTGAACCGGCCCTCGTCCTGCTCGGTCTCGGACATCTCGATCGCGCCCTCGTGGTGCTCGATCATCATCTCCAGCCACATGTCCTGGAACTCGGCGTCGGAGGCCTTCTCCAGCGCCTCCATGTCCTCGGCGGACATCATCCCGGGCATGTCGTCGTCCATGCCCTCCATCGAGTCGGACATGCTGCTCTCGTCCTCGCCGCCGTGGCCCTCGTGACCGCCGTTGACGTGGTCGCGCATCGTCGAGGGCACCTCCTCGCCCCACTCCTGGAGCCAGCCGGACATGGTCTCGATCTCGGGGCTCTGGGCCGCCCGGATCGCGTCGGCCAGCTCCTGCACCTCTGGCTCGAGGGGGCGGTCCATGGTCAGGTCGACCATCGACATCGCCTGCGCGTGGTGCTGGATCATGTCGGTCGCGAAGGCGACGTCGGCCTTGTTGTGCTCGGTCTCCGAGAGCTTCTGGGGAGCCTCGGCCTCCTCGCTGCCGCCACCGCAGGCGGACAGCGTCAGCAGCACAGCCAGGCCGGCCGCGGCCCAGGTCGCGCGGAAGAGGGGACGTTGCGTACGCATCTGTTGTTTCTCCTTGTCATGTGCGTGGTCTCGGGCGTCGCTGACCCACCTGCGGACCCGGGCAGCGCCCGGGTCGCAGCTGGGATCAGGCCGCTCAGCACCTGATGACGGAGAAGGCCCACTCCGGTGGCGGGCCGTTCGCGGGATGCATGACGAACGGCGCGGTCCCGTCGATCCGGGACCGGTCGCGGGCCCGGGCGAACCACCAGGCAGGAGTACGCCGCCACAACCCGCTCAGGAGCAGCGCGCCCGCAGCGAGCAGGAACGCGGCGCACAGCACCATCATCGTGTGCCCGTCGCTGCCCGGCTGCCCGGTGTGGTCGGCCGGTGCGTGGTCGGCCGGTGCGTGGTCGGCCGGTGCGTGGTCGGCCGGTGCGTGGTCGGCCGGTGCGTGGTCGGCGTGCTCGACGGAGTGCGCGTGGTCCACGTGGGCGGCGGGCAGGCTCAGCCTGCCGTGCTCACCGTCGGTGCCGGTGCCGTGCAGGCTCAGCCCGTGCATGGCCAGCAGGCCGGCCACCGTGACCACGACCGCTGCCAGCAGCGCGGCGCGAGCGACCGCACGGGTCGTACGCCGCTGTCGTCGGGCTGCCGTCCACACACCGCACACCCTAAGCAGTCGTGGGCGGTTGGACAAAGCGGGATCCGAGATCGGATATCCCTTGCAAGTTCATACCCCCATGGGGTATGAACTGCGGGTAGGCACAACGAACGAGCAAGGGGGCGACATGACGTCGCATGACGAGCACCTGCACGCCGGACACGACCACGCCGGACATCAGCACGCGATGCACGAGGGGCACGGAGGTCACGACGGGCACGGTGACCACTCCGGGCATGCCGCCCATGGGGCGCACGGCGGCGCCGGGGTGAACGCGATGGCGGCCAGCGCCACGCTGCACTGCCTCACCGGGTGTGCGATCGGCGAGATCGCCGGCCTGATGATCGGCACCGCGATCGGACTCGGCACCGGGTGGACGATCGTCCTTGCCGTCTCGTTGGCGTTCCTGTTCGGCTACGCCCTCTCGACCCTGCCGCTGCTCAAGTCGGGTCTGGCCCTCGGGGCGGCGCTCAGTGTCGTACTTGCGGCCGACACTCTCTCGATCGCCACGATGGAGCTGGTCGACAACCTGGTCATGGCGCTCATCCCGGGGGCCATGGACGCCGGCCTGGTCAACGTGGTGTTCTGGGTCGGGATGATGATCGCTCTCACGGTCGCCTTCGTGGCCGCCTTCCCGGTCAACCGATACCTGCTCCAGCGGGGCAAGGGACACGCGCTGACGCACGAGTACCACGACGCGGCGCCGGTCCAGGAGGGCTTCCGCCGTTACATCCCCTCGTTCTCGAGCGGCGCCATGGCGGCGGTGATCTTCGCTTTCATGCTCGGCGGTCTCTCGGTCTCCGTCGCCGACGAGCTCGGTGGCGACCCGGCCCCCGCCGAGCAGATGGAGATGCAGGGCCACTGACGGCCCCGGTGGACCCGACACGCCCGAACAAGTGTTCACATCGAACGCTTGTTCGGGCTAGTGTGTGTGCTGGGTGGAGCTTGGTTCGTGCTTCGCGATCGGCCCGGAAAATGAGTTCGTGAAACACCGTGCCGGAGGGTCCCGTTCAGAAACTGTCGGTGGTCCCGTCTAGCGTCTGCCTTGATGACGACGAAGACACGTGGACAAGCGGCAGGCAGGGGCAAGAAATCTGCTCCTCAGGAAGGAAAGAACATGGCGGCAGGTGATCGCGAGAAGGCATTGGATGCCGCTCTCGCCAACATCGAAAGGCAGTTCGGCAAGGGCTCGGTCATGCGGCTGGGCGACGAGACGAAGGCGCCGCTCGAGGTGATCCCGACCGGGTCGATCGCGCTCGACGTGGCGCTCGGTCTCGGTGGTCTGCCTCGCGGCCGGGTCGTCGAGATCTACGGCCCGGAGTCCTCGGGTAAGACGACGGTCGCGCTGCACGCCGTGGCCAACGCCCAGCGGGCCGGCGGCATCGTGGCGTTCATCGACGCCGAGCACGCGCTCGACCCGGAATACGCGAAGAACCTCGGTGTCGACACCGACGCCCTGCTGGTCTCCCAGCCCGACTCCGGTGAGCAGGCCCTGGAGATCGCCGACATGCTGATCCGATCGGGTGCGCTCGACCTGATCGTCATCGACTCCGTAGCGGCGCTGGTGCCGCGGGCCGAGATCGAGGGCGAGATGGGCGACAGCCACGTCGGTCTGCAGGCACGACTGATGAGCCAGGCGCTGCGGAAGATGACCTCGGCCCTCAACAACTCCGGCACGACGGCGATCTTCATCAACCAGCTGCGCGAGAAGATCGGCGTGATGTTCGGCTCGCCCGAGACCACGACCGGTGGTCGCGCGCTGAAGTTCTACTCCTCGGTGCGACTCGACGTGCGCCGGATCGAGACGCTCAAGGACGGCACCGACATGGTCGGCAACCGCACCCGCGTCAAGGTCGTGAAGAACAAGGTGGCCCCGCCGTTCAAGCAGGCCGAGTTCGACATCATGTACGGCAAGGGCATCTCCCGCGAGGGCGGCCTGATCGACGTCGGTGTCGAGGCGGGCCTGGTCCGCAAGGCCGGCGCTTGGTACACCTACGAGGGTGACCAGCTCGGTCAGGGCAAGGAAAACTCGCGCAACTTCCTCAAGGACAACCCCGACCTGGCCAACGAGCTGGAGAAGCGGATCCTGGAGAAGCTCGGCGTGGTGCCGACGGTCGAGGCGGAGGCTGCTCCCGCGGCCGAGCCCGCCGGTGTCGAGGACTTCTAGGTCCGTCTGATCCGTGGCTTCGTCCAAGCGTGACCG
>NZ_JBHVKN010000301.1:0-4143 GCF_042798075.1 Nocardioides sp. NPDC057772 | reverse complement strand
CGTCGCTCGCGTCGGCCGAGTGGTCACATGTGTGACTACTCGGCCGACGCAGTTGACGGCTCGGCCGACCGGGCTGACGCCTCGGCGGTCAGGTGATCTGGCGGGCGAAGATGCGGTCGAGCTCTGCGGCGGCGTCGGTGGTCACGCCGCCGTGGACGGGGCCGGGCTGCAGGACGGTGCTCTTCGGGGCCTTGAGGAGGCCGAAGCGGGCCGACTCGTTGTCGGAGAGTGCCCGGTTGCCGTACGCCGTGGCGCGGACACCCGCGCCGAAGCCGGCGTGGGCCGCACCGGCGCAGATCAGGTCCACCGACTCCAGGGCGGCCCGGACGAGGGACAGATCGAGGCCCGGGGCGAAGTTCGCCAGGCGCTGCTCGTCGAGCGTCCAGCGCGCGGCGAGGAACTTCTGCTCGGGGCAGTAGAGGACGACGCCGACGTTGAGGAACTCCTCGCGCTCGGGACGGGGTACGCAACGGAGCACGACATACTGGTAGGCGTCCATCACGCCTCCTGCGCGGGCTCGGCGACCGGCAGCCACGGGCGCCCGCCGTCGAGGCGGGCACGCAGGAAGGCGACGTAGCGCTCGCGCAGCGACTCCGGGGTGTCGAAGCCGGGGACGGGCTCGAGCCACTCGTCGGGCACGTCGGCGAGAACCTTCTCCAGCACCGCGTCGTCCAGACGGGCGGCGAGGTCGTCGTTCTGGGCGAGTGCCTCGGCGGCGAAGGCACGCAGGATGTGCTCGGAGGTGTCGAAGGGCTGCGCCGCGTAGCGCGCCGGGTCTCCGCCTCCGCCGGGCCAGACATGGTGGAAGTAGAGCGAGGCGCCGTGGTCGATGACGTAGAGCGCGCCGTTCCAGAGCAGCATGTTGGGGTTGCGCCAGGAGCGGTCGACGTTCGCGATCAGCGCGTCCAGCCACAGGATCCGCCCGGCCAGGGCCGGGTCGGGCCGGTAGGCGGCGTCGTAGCCGAATGCCCCAGCCAGGAAGTCGATGCCGAGGTTGAGTCCGGCGCTCACGTTGAGGAGGTCCTGGACCTCCTCGTCCGCCTCGTAGCGGGCGATCTCCGGATCGAGGTCGAGGACGACCTGGTCCGGTGTCGGGATGTCGAGCGCCCGGCACAGGCCGGTGACGATCACCTCCGCGACCAGCACCCGAAGCCCCTGCCCGGCGCCACGGAACTTGCAGACATAGGTGCCGAGGTCATCGGCCTCGACGATCCCGGGCAGGCTGCCGCCTTCCCGGAGCGGGGTGACATACCGCGTCACCCGCACCGTCTCCAGACTCACGCGGCCACCTCCGTAGCGCAGGCTCCAGGATACGGACGCGGCCGCGTGTTGCCCTGATGGCTCGCTCGCTGGCGCTCGCTCACGAGATGGTGTCCTCTTCCAGTCGTCTCTTCTCCTCGGCGACGTCGAAGCTGGGCGTGGGCCAGTCGAGGTCGAGCCGGTCCAGGGTCTCCAGGAGCAGCTCGCCGATGGCCAGGTTGCGATACCACTTCTTGTCGCTCGGCACGAGGTACCACGGAGCGTACTCGGTGTTGGTGCGCTCCAGCGCAATCTCGTACGCCTCCCGGTAGCTGTCCCACAGTTGGCGCTCGTCGAGGTCGCCGGGGCTGTACTTCCAGTGCTTCGTCGGGTCCTCCAACCGGGCGAGCAGCCGTTTCTTCTGCTCCTTCGGCGAGATGTGGAGCATGCACTTGAGGATCACCGTGCCGGCGTCGGTCAGCCGCTTCTCGAAGTCGTTGATGGCGCCGTAGCGCCGCTCGATCTCCACCGGCGCGGCGAGCTCGCGGACACGGCCGATCAGCACGTCCTCGTAGTGGGAGCGGTCGAAGACGCCGAGGTAGCCGGGCTCCGGCACGGCCTTCTCGATCCGCCACAGGAAGTCATGGGCCCGCTCCTCCTCGGTCGGAGCCTTGAAGCTGGTGATCTTCACGCCCACGGGGTCGACCAACCCGACCGTGTGCTTGAGGACGCCGCCCTTGCCGGAGGTGTCCATCCCCTGCAGGACCAGAAGTACCCGCCTGGGGTCGTCGCTCTCCCTTGAGGCGAACAGCTTGGTCTGCAGTTCGATCAGCGTCGGGCCGAGCTCGGCGAGCACCTGCTTGCCGGTCTCCTTGTCGGCGCCGACGCCGGGGGCGGAGTTGGTGTCGTACTTCCGCAGATCCACCGGTCCAGCCGGCAGCCGCAGCTCATCGAGGAGGCTCATGAGTCGACGATAGGCCCACGGCCACGGCGGACGGGGCGGGTCAGCCGAGAACGCGGCGCAGATCCAGCGAGCAGCCGACCATCGTGGTCGTCGAGCCGTCGGGCTGGAGCTCGTCGAACCAGGTGCCCTGCTCGAACCCCACCTTGGCGAGCATCCTCAAGGAGGCGGCGTTGCGATGGTCGGGAGCCGCGAAGCAGGCCGTCGCGCCGGGGTAGTGACGCGGGATCGAGGTGAGCCAGACCCAGGCCATCCGCGGCCCGATGCCGCGGCCGACGAAGGCCGGCTCCCCGATCGCATAGTCGAAGCCGATCGCGTCCGGGTCGGGGGTGAGCAGGGCGTACTCGGGCTCGTCGCTGATCCGGTAGTCCTGGCAGAAGCCGACCGAGCGCCCGTTGACCTCGATGACCCGATGCGTCACCGGCGTCTTGCCGTCGATGTCGGGTCCGTAGTTCTCGACCACCCACTCGGGTGTCGGCTCACCGTCGACCGCGTACCACCTGTGCACGTGCTCGGCGTTGAGCCACCGGATGAGGTGTGGGAGGTCGCCGCGGGTCATCGGCCGCAGGGCCACCACCGGCATCGGGTCGGAGGAGAACTCCTTCACCTCGCCCGAGAGGTCCACAGCGTACGCAGGTCGCCCGGCGATCCTCGTCGCCGCCGCTGCCCAGCTCTCCCCCGGGCGCGTGACGCCACCGAGACGCTGAGTCCCGGTGTGGACGGCGACCGGTGTGAACATGCGCCCAGGCTAGCGGTGAGGCGTCAGTGGGCCTGGCCGCCGCGACGGTCGACGAGCGGCGGCTGGGAGGACCATGGGAAGTCGATCCAGCGGTCGGTCTTCTTGTAGACGTAGTCGGCGTTGATCACCGTCCACGGCTTCTCGAAGATCACCGCGGTGCGGGCCTCGGCCACGTGGCCCTCGCAGAAGTCGTGCACGATCTCGAGGGTCTTGCCGGTGTCGGCGACGTCGTCGGCGATGAGCACCTTCATCCCGGTCAGGTCGACGGCGGCCGGGGTCGGCGGGAGCATGATCGGGACGTCGAGACGCTCGTTGACACCGGTGTAGAACTCCACGTTGACGGCCGAGAGGTTCTTCACGTCGAGGGCGTAGCCCAGGCCCATCCCGAGGGCCAGGCCACCGCGGGCGATGGAGAGCACGATGTCGGGCTCGTAGCCGCTGTCGACGACCTTCTGGGCGATCTCGCGCACCGCGGTGCCGAAGAGGTCGTAGGTCAGGATCTCGCGCTCTTGCTGCTCACTCACAGGTCGGATTCTGACACGAGACCACCGGCGTCATCTTCATCGGCGAGCGAGAGCTCCTCGCGAACGATGCTGTAGGCCACACCGGCGCCGTATCCCTTGCGGGCGAGCATCCCGACCAGACGTCGGGTCTTGGTCTGGTCGTCGAAGCGCTCCAGGGAGCGCAGCTTGCGCCGGACCATCCGCCGGCCGGCCTCGCGCTCGTCCTCGGGATCGATCTCGTCGAGCGCGTCGCGGGCCACCTCGTCGTCGATGCCCTTGCGGCGCAGCTCCTGGGCGAGCGCCCGTCGGGCCAGGCCCTTGCCGGGCTGTCGGCTGGCGATCCAGGCCTTGGCGAAGGCCTCGTCGTCGATCAGGCCGACCTCTTCGAAGCGGTCCAGCAGCCGAGTCGCCAGGGCCGGCGGGACCTCCTTCTTCTCCAGCTTGTCGGCGAGCTCCTTGCGGCTGCGCGCCTGGCCGGTCAGGGCGTCGAGGAGGATCTTGCGGGCGATCGCCTCGTGGTCGGGCTCGGGATCGTTCTTGGGGTCGGCGGGGTCAGCGGGGCGAGGTTTGCGCCGACGGGACCGTGTTGGCTTCGACACGGACTCGCTCGTGCCTCGCGAGTCCGGCTCAGCCGACGACGCGGCTCCGGCCCAGGCCTCGACACCGAGGGTCACGTCCCCCAGCCAGTCGGGCGCGGGTCG
>NZ_JBHVKN010000300.1:0-4275 GCF_042798075.1 Nocardioides sp. NPDC057772 | reverse complement strand
GCCCATCCTGCCAGTCGCGACCGATCGGACCGCCTTCGTGCCTTCATCCCCACCCGCCTCCGCCCCGACCGACGCCACCGTGCGGACCGCACTGCGATCGCCGCGGCTGCTGCGTACGGAGGTGCTGGCCGGCCTCGTCGTCGCGCTCGCACTGATCCCCGAAGCGATCTCGTTCTCGATCATCGCCGGGGTCGACCCGCGGGTCGGACTCTTCGCCTCCTTCACGATGGCGGTCGCCATCTCCTTCCTGGGCGGTCGGCCCGCGATGATCTCGGCGGCCACAGGCGCCATCGCGCTGGTGATCGCACCGGTGATGCGTGACCACGGCTACGACTACCTGATCGCGACGGTGCTTCTCGGCGGCCTGATCCAGATCGTCCTGGCGCTGGCCGGGGTGGCCAGGCTGATGCGGTTCATCCCCCGCTCGGTGATGGTCGGTTTCGTCAACGCGCTCGCGATCCTCATCTTCCAGGCTCAGATCACCCACATGGTCGACGTGCCCTGGCTGGTCTACCCGATGATCGCTGTCGGCATCGCCGTCATCGTCGGTTTCCCGCGGATCAACAAGGTGATCCCCGCGCCGCTGGTCGCCATCGTCGCACTCACGGCCTTCACCGTCCTCGGGGCGATCAACGTGCCGAACGTCGGCGACGAGGGCAAGCTGCCCGACAGCCTGCCCACCTGGTTCCTCCCCGACGTACCTCTCACCTTCGAGACGCTGCAGATCATCGCCCCTTACGCCCTCGGGATGGCGCTGGTCGGCCTGCTGGAGTCACTGATGACGGCCAAGCTCGTCGACGACATCACCGACACCCACTCCGACAAGACCCGGGAGGCGCGCGGCCAGGGCATCGCGAACCTTGTCACCGGCCTCTTCGGCGGCATGGGCGGTTGCGCGATGATCGGCCAGACGATGATCAATGTGAAGGTCTCGGGCGCGCGGACCCGGATCTCGACCTTCCTCGCCGGCGTGTTCCTGCTCGTCCTGGTCGTCGGCTTCGGCGACATCGTGGCGCTGATCCCGATGGCGGCGCTGGTCGCGGTGATGATCATGGTCTCGGTCGGCACCTTCGACTGGCACTCGATCCGCCCGGCCACCCTGCGCCGGATGCCGCGCTCGGAGACCGCGGTGATGGTGGCGACCGTCGTGGTGACCGTCGCGACCCACAACCTCGCGATCGGAGTCATCGTCGGCGTCCTGGTCGCGATGACGCTCTTCGCTCGCCGGGTCGCCCACCTGACCGACACCCACCGCGAGCTGGTCGAGGACGCATCCGGACACGTGACCGCGGTCTACCGGGTCACCGGCGAGCTGTTCTTCGCCTCCAGCAACGACCTCTACACCCAGTTCGCGTACGCCGAGGACCCGGACGAGATCGTGATCGACCTCTCCGAATCCCATATCTGGGACGCCTCCACGGTCGCGGCGCTCGACGCGATCACCCACAAGTACGCGGCCAAGAACAAGTCCGTACGCATCGTCGGGCTCAACCAGACCAGTGCGGACCGCCACGAGCGGCTGACCGGACAGCTCAGCGGCCACTGACCCCGCGCAGCGAGACGCGAGCCACAACTGGCCGATGGTCGCTGCCCGAGCGTGGGAGGACGCGCAGATCCGTCACCTCGGCTCCACGCGCGAGGACATGGTCGAGCTGCACGACGGGCAGCGCCGCGGGGAAGGTGAGCCGGAACCCGTGCTCCTCGCGCGAGACCTGCTCCGTCACGGGTTCGAGCCCGGGATCGCGCAGATTTCCGTTCAGGTCGCCGGCCAGCAGCACCGTCGGTGCCGGGTCCTCGGCGATCCTCTCCGCCAGCAGCTCGGCGCTCCGATTGCGGCTGCTCGCCGCGAGCCCGCGCGGGCCCAGGCGGACCGAGGGAAGGTGCGCCACGTAGACGGCCACGTCGCCCTCCGGGGTCCGGACGACCGCTCGCAGGCACCGGTCCCAGGACGCACCGATGCCCGTCGGGCGGATGTCGACACGCGTACTCTCCGTGATCGGGTGACGCGACCAGAGCCCGACAGTGCCTTGGGTCGCGTGATGCTCGAACCTCGACCCCAGCGCTGCCTCGTAGTGCCGCAGATGCTCCGAGGTGACCTCCTCCAGCGCGACGATGTCCGGGTCCTCGGCCAGCAGCGACTCGACTGCCGCGTCGACATCGTGGTTGTCGTCGGCGACGTTGTGCTGCACGACCGTGAGGTCGTACGCCGCAGGCTCGACGGGCACCAGCTGCTGGCCGAACACTCCCAGCCAGGCGGCGAGCGGAGTCAGCGCGAGCAGGGCGGCGACGACCGAGCGGCGCACGGCGGCCGCGAGCATAAGCAGTGGAACCGCGAGGACGAGCCACGGCAGGAGCGTCGCGACCAGCGAACCCAGGTTGCCCCAGCGGTTCGGCACCAGCTCGTGCAACGCGATCACCAGCGCGAGCAGCACCGCGGTGAGCGCGAGCAGCCCTCCCCGCCGCCACGGCGACCTGTCCACCTCCACGGACACCGACCCTAGCCAACGGGCCGTGACCGTGTAGAGGACGGTGTGGCGGCTTCGTTCACCGGGCAGAGACACCCGACAAGCAGGAGGATGAGAGTCATGACACAGCTGTTGCGGTTCGACCACATCGGCGTCACCGTCGCCGACATCGACCGGGCCACGGAGTTCTTCGTCGGCCTCGGCCTGGAGATCGAGGGGCGCACCTTCGTCGAGGGCGAGTTCATCGACACCGTCTGCGGGATTCCCGGCGCCCGCTGCGAGGTGGTCATGCTGCGCCCACCGGGCGGCGGCACCGCGCTCGAGGTCGCCCGGTTCGTACGTCCCGACCACGTGCCCGGCTCACCCGAGGCGATGGCCAACGAGCTGGGTCTGCGCAACGTGTGCTTCGAGGTCGACGATCTGGACGCGGTCCTCGAGCGGGTGGTCGCGGACGGCTACAGCCTCGTCGGGGGCGTCGGGGTCTACGAGGACGTCGTGCGGATGGCGTACGTGCGCGGGCCGGAGGGCATCATCGTCTCGCTCACGGACCGGATCGGCTGACCACCTCCGTCACGCTCGAAAAGGCCGGGCCTGATGGTGATGCATGTGGCACACTTCCGGCCATGACTTCGAAGCTCCTCGGTCTGCTTCCGCCGCCGGTCGCCTGACCGGAGCGGCCTCGCCGATCTGCCGCTGTACGCGAGGATCGGCTCTCTTTGGCGTGCTCCAGACGCTGCCTTCTTCGTCCTGTCGAACCTGGAGCACTACTTCGATGTCCTCTTACTCTGCCCGTCTCGGGCTCCTTCAGATCTGCCTTGCCGGGGTCCTGTGGGGCACCGGCGGCCTCGTCCTCCAGATCGTCCGCTCGATCACGCCGATGTCGGTGCTCACCGTGAGCGCCTACCGCATGCTGATCGCCTCGGTCGCTCTGCTCGCCGTCCTCGCCGTCCTAGGCCGCCTGCGCGACCTTCGCCTCGACACCCGCACGGTGGTCGTCGGCGCCGCGACCGGCCTCTACCAAGCGCTCTACTTCGCCTCCGTCGTGGCTGTCGGGGTGACCGTGTCCACCGTGGTCAGTCTCGGGATCGCTCCGGCGATCCTGCTCGTCGGCGAGGCCATCGCGTCACATCAACGGCCGACCCGCCGACAGCTGGTCGTGCTGGCGACGGCGCTGACCGGCCTTGTCCTGACCTCGGCCTACGCCAGCAGCGGAGCCGGGGGCGACCGACCGGTGATCGGGGTGCTGCTCGCGATCGCCTCCGGGTCTGCGTACGCGCTCACGACTGCTGTCGGACGCCCGCTGGCGCAGCAGCGCAGCCCGCTACTGGTGACCGCCGGCGCGACCGGCGTCGGGGCCGTCGTCCTCGTCCCGTTGGCGCTGCTCGGCGGCGGGCCACTCGTCTCGTCCTCGGCGACGGTGTGGGCCTGGCTGGTCTACCTGGGCGTGGCGACGATGGCGCTGGCGTACGGGCTGCTCTATGCCGGGCTGCGCACCACGCGCAGCAGCGCGGCCACCGTGGCGAGCCTGATGGAGCCGGTCGCCGCCGCGATCGCCGCCGCCGCGGTCCTCGGCGAGCGCCTGGCCGCGCCCGCGGTCGCCGGGGTCACGCTGATCCTTATGGCGATCTCCGGTCTCGGGTCGGCCGGGTCGCCCGGGTCGACCGGGCACAGGACAAAGCCGGGGAGTCTCAGGGGCTCCTGAGACTCCCGGCTAATGGCGTCAGTCCACCGGCGGGGCGATCGGCGGCGCGCCGTCGTCGTCTGCCGGAGGAGCCCGCGGCGCCGCCACGGCGGGCTTCTCCGCCGGCGG
>NZ_JBHVKN010000299.1:0-4291 GCF_042798075.1 Nocardioides sp. NPDC057772 | reverse complement strand
AAGCACCTTGGCGCCGCCGCCCACCGCGCGCTGGTCTGACTCTCTCGGAGCTAGCTCTTCCGGTAGGGCACGCCGTCCGCGGCCGGGGCGCGCGAGTGCCCGACGAGCCCGGCGACGGCGAAGATGGTCACCACGTAGGGCAGCATCAGCATGAACTGCGACGGCACCGGCGAGCCGATGACCGAGAGCACCGACTCGACGTTGGTCGCGAAGCCGAAGAGCAGCGCCGCCAGCGTCGCCTTGATCGGGTCCCACTTGCCGAAGATGACCGCGGCCAGCGCGATATAGCCCGCACCGCCGGTCATCTCACGTCCGAACGACGGCACCGAGACGAGCGTGTAGGTCGCGCCACCGATGCCCGCGATCGCCCCGGCCAGTAGCACGGTGCGGTAGCGGGTGGCGATCACGTTGATGCCGACCGTGTCGGCCGCCTTCGGGTGCTCGCCGACCGCGCGGACGCGCAGACCCCACTTGGAGCGGTAGAGCGCCCAGGCGATCAGGATGACCGCGGCGTACATCAGGTAGACCAGCACCGTCTGGCGGAAGAAGATCGGGCCGATGACCGGGATGCCGGACAGCAGCGGGATCTCCAGGCGCGGGAAGTGCGGCGGGCTGTTGAGCGCGGCCGCGTTCTCGGAGAGCACCTGGGAGAACATGAAGCTGGTGAAGCCGATGACGAGCACGTTGAGGACGACACCGACGATGACCTGCTCCACCCAGTAGGTGATCGCGAAGAGGCCCAGCAGCCCGGCCACGAGCACGCCGCAGACCATCGCCGCGATCAGGCCCGCCCACGGCGAGCCGGTGATCGAGGCGGTGACCGCCGCGCCGAAGGCGCCGAAGAGCAGCTGGCCGTCGATGGCGATGTTGACCACGCCCGCCCGCTCACCGAGTACGCCACCGAGAGCACCGAACACCAGCGGAACCGCCAGCGCGAGCGCGCCCGCGAGCAGGCCGACCACGGGGAGCGTCTTGCCCGCGACCGCCCAGGCCAGGAAACCGGACACCGCGACGACCGCGAAGGCGGAGACCACGGCGAGGTGCGTCTTGCGCCCGGAGAAGGCGTTCCAGGCTGCGTACGCCGTGGCGATGAGGCACAGGGCCACGGCCGTCCAGACGACGCCGTTGGCCGGCAGCGTGATGTCGGGGATGGCGAACCAGTCGCCGTCGCGGCTCCACCGGAAGGTGGAGTCACCGGCGCGGGGCCGGACCAGGACGAGCAGTGCCACCAGCGCGGTGAACGCGGCCATGACGCCGGGCGTCTTCCACAGACCCGGGATGCGCTCGGCGACGACGGGGGCGTCGGAGTTGACCGGAAGATCGACAGCGGTCATTCCGCCACCTCCGTAGCGCAGGCGCAAGAATACGGATGAGGCGGAATGCCGAGTTGGATGGTCGCTCGCTGGCGCTCGCTCACGGTCAGGCCTCCTTCGTGGGGAGTCGGAAGATCGCCTTCACCAGAGGCGGTGCGGCGAGGAAGAGCACGATCAGGGACTGGATGACCAGCACGATGTCGACTGGGATGCCCTCGGAGGCCTGCATGAAGAAGCCGCCGGACTTGAACGCGCCGAACAGGACACCGGCGGCCAGGATGCCGAACGGGCGCGAGCGTCCCAGCAGCGCCACCGTGATGGCGTCGAAGCCGATCCCGGCGTCGAGACCGCTGGTGGCGCCGTCGGTCACCGAGCCGAGCACCTGGTTGACGCCGGCCAGACCGACCAGTGCGCCGGAGATCAGGAACGCGCTGAAGTAGGCGAACCCGACGTTGATGCCCGCTGCCCGCGCGGCCGACGGGTTCTCCCCGACGGCACGGAATCGGTAGCCGAGGGAGGAGCGGTTGAGGATCCACCAGACGAGGAACGTCGCCAGCACCGCGAGCAGGAACCCGGCGTGCAGGTTGAACTGTGGGCCGAGCAGATCCGGCAGGATCGCCGACTCCGGCATCGGCGACGACTTCGGGTTGCCCGACCCCGGGGCCTGGAGCAGCGACTTGCGCGTCAGCGCGTAGAAGACCAGGTAGTAGCCGACGTAGTTGAGCATGATCGTCACGATCACCTCGTGGGCGCCGGTGAGGGCCTTCAGAAGGCCGGCGATCCCGCCCCACAGGGCCGCGACCAGCGCACCGACGAGGATCGCCAGCGGCAGGTGGACGATCATCGGGAGGTCGAACTTGACCGCCACGAACGCGGCGGCGGCGCCACCGAGCAGCATCTGCCCGCGGCCACCGATGTTGATCAGCCCGGCGCGGAACGTCAGGCCGATGCCGAGCCCGGCGAGCGTCAGCGGCGCGGCGAACTTCAGGGTCTCGGTGATCGGCTTGATCTGCTGGGCGAAGGTGCCGCCCAGGTCGTTGAAGACCGCACCACGCCACAGCGACACGTACGCCCCCGAGATGGCCTCCCACGCGTAGTAGAAGGTGTCGGAGGGCCGGGCGAAGAAGTAGGAGAGCCCGTAGCGGACGTCCTCGTCGGTGAAGAGGATCATCAGCGACCCGAAGAACATCGCGAGCACCACCGAGAGCACCGCGACCAGCGCGTTGCCGGTGGTGATCTCCCGCAGCGCCACGTGCCAGCGGCTGGCCTCGGGCACCCGGTCGGTGTCGGAGGCGGTCTTCGTGTCAGTCGAGCCCGCCTCCGTCGGCTCGGTCGGCTCCGTCGGCTCCGTCGTCTCGGCCGGCTGCTTCTCCGGCCCCTTCTCGCTCACGCGTCGCTCCCTTCAGGAGACTCGCCGGCCATCATCAGGCCGAGGGTGTCGCGGGAGGTGTCGGCGGGGACGATACCCACGACCCGCCCGCGGTAGAGGACCATGATCCGGTCGGCGAGAGCGGCGATCTCGTCGAGCTCGGAGGATACGACGAGCACCGGGACACCCGAGTCCCGTGCCGCCACGATCTGCTTGTGGATGAACTCGATCGACCCGACGTCGACGCCGCGCGTCGGCTGTGAGGCGACGAGGAGCCGCAGGTCTCGGGAGAGCTCCCGGGCCACGACGACCTTCTGCTGGTTGCCGCCCGACAGCTGCCCGGCCAGGGTCGAGACTCCGGGGGCGCGTACGTCGTACTCGGCCAGCTTCTCCTTGGCGAAGGCGTCGAGCTTCTTGAGGTTCAGCGAGCCGCGGGAGACGAAGGGCTTGTCGTAGCTGCGGTTGAGCATCAGGTTCTCGGCGATGGTGAAGTTGCCGACCAGGCCCTCGATCTGGCGGTCCTCGGGGATGAACCCGATACCGGCCTCGAGCGCCTTGCGCACCGAACGGCCGACGATCTCGCGGCCGTCGAGCTTGATCGAGCCCTCCACGTGCGGCGCCAGGCCGACCATCGCCTCGGTGAGCTCGGTCTGACCGTTGCCCTGGACCCCGGCGACGGCCAGGATCTCACCCGCGTCGATGTGGAAGCTGACCCCGTCGATGTGGACGTAGCCGTCCTCGTCGGCCACCGTGAGGTCGGAGACGACCAGGGCGCGCTCGCCCGGCTTCGCCGGGTCTTTGTGCACCTTGAGCTCGACCGGGCGTCCGACCATCAGCGCGGCGAGCTCGGCGTTGGAGGCCTCCGGGGACGCCTCGCCGACCACGGTGCCGCGGCGGATGACCGTGATCCGGTCGGCCACCTCGCGGACCTCGCGCAGCTTGTGGGTGATGAACACGATGCCGGTGCCGGACTCCTTGAGCTGGCGCATGATCGCCATCAGCTCGTCGGTCTCCTGCGGCGTCAGCACGGCGGTCGGCTCGTCGAAGACGAGCACCTCGGCGTCGCGCGAGAGCGCCTTGATGATCTCGACCCGCTGCTGCACGCCGACGGGGAGATCCTCGACGAGCGCGTCCGGGTCCACCTGGAAGCCGAAACGCTCGGAGATGTCCCGGACCTGCTTGCGGGCGGCGTCGAGATCGAGCTTGCCGGCGAAACCGGTGGCTTCGTGGCCGAGCATGACGTTCTCCGCGACGGTGAACACGGGGATGAGCATGAAGTGCTGGTGCACCATGCCGATCCCGGCCGCCATCGCGTCGCCGGGGCCCTTGAAGCGCTGCGGCTCGTCGTCGATGAGGATCTCGCCCTCGTCGGCCTGGTAGAGGCCGTAGAGCACGTTCATCAGCGTGGACTTGCCCGCGCCGTTCTCACCGAGGAGGCAGTGGATCTCACCTGGCTCGACGGTCAGGGAGATGTGGTCGTTGGCGACCAGGGAGCCGAAGCGCTTGGTGATGTCGCGAAGCGCGAGTCTCATGGCACGGATCATTCCTTGCAGGGACGGAGAAATTCCAGAGGTACGTGGCGAGGGGGCCGGGTGCGCCCGGCCCCCTC
>NZ_JBHVKN010000298.1:0-4299 GCF_042798075.1 Nocardioides sp. NPDC057772 | reverse complement strand
CATGTGGTAGTTGGGCGCCTCGGCGGTGACCTGGACGTCGTGGGGGTGCGACTCCTTGAGCGAGGCGGAGGTGATCCGCATGAAGCGGCCCTTCTCCTGCAGCTCGGGGATGGTGCGCGCACCGACGTAGAACATGGTCTGGTGCAGGCCGCCGGTGAGCTGGTGGGCAACGGTGGCCAGCGCGCCCTTGTAGGCGACCTGGCCCTCGACGCCCTCGGGGACGATCATGTCGTCGTCGGTGACCTCGGCCTGGAAGTAGCGGTCCTTGGAGAAGGACTTCTTGCCACGCGACGACATCGCGCCCATCGAGCCCATGCCGCGGTAGGCCTTGAACTGCTTGCCGTTGATCAGGACGGTGTCGCCGGGGGTCTCCTCGGTGCCGGCGAGCATCGAGCCGAGCATGACGGTGTCGGCGCCCGCGACGATCGCCTTGCCGATCTCACCGGAGTAGCGCAGGCCGCCGTCGGCGATGACCGGGACGCCGGCCGGCTTGCAGGCCAGGCTCGCTTCGTAGACGGCCGAGATCTGCGGCACGCCGACGCCGGTGACGACGCGGGTCGTGCAGATCGAGCCCGGGCCGACACCGACCTTGACCGCGTCGGCACCCGCGTCGACGAAGCTCTGCGCGCCCTCCTTGGTGGCGACGTTGCCGCCGATGACCTGGACGTGCTTGGTGGCCGGGTCGGTCTTGAGGCGGCGCACCATGTCGATCAGCATGCGTACGTTGCCATGGGCCGTGTCCGCGACGAGCACGTCGACACCGGCCTCGATGAGCGTGGTGGCCCGCTCCCAGGCGTCACCGAAGTAACCGATCGCGGCACCGACGAGCAGACGACCCTGCGCGTCCTTGGAGGCGTCGGGGAACTGCTCGGACTTCACGAAGTCCTTGACGGTGATCAGACCGGTGATGCGGCCGTCGGTGTCGACCAACGGAAGGCGCTCCAGCTTGTGCTGGCGCAGCAGCTTCGTGGCCTCCTCGCGCGAGATCTCGGCCGGACCGGTGATCAGGTCCTTCGAGGTCATCACCTCGTTGACCTTCGTAGTCGCCCACTCCGCGACCGGGGTGAACCGCAGGTCGCGGTTGGTGATGATGCCGATCAGCTTCTGGTCGACGTCGACCACGGGGAAGCCGGAGATCCGGTATTCGCCGGCGAGCTTGTCGAGCTGCTCCAGCGTCGCGTCGGGGCCGATGGTGACCGGGTTGGAGATGATCCCGGTCTGGGTGCGCTTGACGAGGTCGACCTGGTAGGCCTGATCCTCGATGCTCAGGTTGCGGTGGAGCACGCCGATGCCGCCCTGGCGGGCCATCGCGATCGCCATCCGCGACTCGGTCACGGTGTCCATCGCGGCGGAGATCAGCGGGACCCGCAGGTCGATCTCGCGGGTCAGCCGGGAGGTCGTATCGATGTCAGACGGCGCCAGATCCGAGTATCCAGGCATCAGGAGTACGTCGTCGTAGGTGAGGCCGAGCGTCGCGAACTTCTCCGGGATCTCCATGGAGAAATGTTACGGCCGGGCCCTGGAGATCGCCGAAACGGCGAGACTTCTCAGGTGTTTCCTGCACTTCTCGGGTGTTGCATTGCCTGAGAAGTGCAGGGATACCCGGTTAACCGGGTATCCCTACCTACCGCTCCAACGGCCTGAGATCCCGCACCGGCACCTTGACGGTCAGCAGATCGCCCGCCATCCGGATCCGGCCGCGCATCCCGGCAGCGAGCACCATGGGTAGGACGGCCTGGTTGTCGGACTGGGTGGTGAGCAGGATCTCGTCGGCGCCGAGCATGTGCGCGAGCTTGGCGGTGTCGACGAGCAGCCGGGTGCCGATGCCGCGGCGCTGCCAGGCCGGGTCGACGCGCAGGTTGACGACGCGCACGTTCTCGTCGTCCTCCGCCTGGCCCAGGACCTCGCCGATACCGACGGCGACGCCGTCGATCAGGGCGGTCACGGTCTCGCCGGTGACCACGAGGTCGGGGGTGCTTCCGGTGCCGAGGCGGCGCACGGGCGGGGTGGTGCCGATCGCGGCCGACTCGCGGCTGCGGTCGAGGACGTCGTTGACCAGGTCGGCCATCGCGGAGCCGCGGGCGTGCTCGGTCGCGGTGAACGGGGCGGTGCGGTGGAGCTGGACGTCGACGTCGGCGACCCGCAGCTCCATGGTGTCGTGGACGACCCCGGGCGGGGCCTCCGCCTCGGCGTCGAAGAGCTGCGCGACGACCTCGGGGAACGACATCGGCCGCTCCAGGACGTGCCGCGCCGCCTGCACGTAGCGCGTCGGCTGGTCGGCCAGGGCGGCCTCGTTGGCGGTCTGGATGACGGTGTCGCCACCGCCGGCGGCGGAGATGAGATCGCAGATCTCGCTCTCACCCCACCCCTCGGGCGTACGCAGCACGAACTCGTCGGTGACCTGCGCCAGCCCTGGGAAGATCTGCATCCCCAGGATGTTGACCTTGGCCTCACCGCAGCGCTGAGCCAGCGCCGCCAGTGCACCCGGTCGGTCCGGCAGCGTCGTACGCACTCTCCACAACATCGTCCCCGCCATGTGCCCTAGTCTGCCTGTTTCGCTGTTTCTGGTCCGTTACCCACGGTTAAACCTTCAGTCCGCGGGCGGACGAGGCGGGGTCTGCTCGCCCGCCTCGACGAGCACGTCGATGTGGTTGCTCGCGGGCGGGAGCGGGCAGGTGGCGTGGATCGTGTAGGCGCAGGGCATGTTGGCGGCGCGGTTGAAGTCGAGGACGGCCTTTCCGTCGACGGGCCGCTCGACGGCGAGCTGGCGGCACGCCGCGTAGGTCGTCACACCGCTGGTCTCGTCGGTGAACAGCAGCCACAGCTCGTCGTCGCCGCCGTCGAAGGCGATCAGCCGCTGTGGCCGACCCCCGGCCTCGAAGGCCACTTCGCCCACGGCGTCGATGGTGGTCGACCGGCCCTCGACCACGGAGCCGACCGAGATCGGTCGAGGCTCCGCGTAGGCCGTGAAGGCGGCGACGATCCGCCACGCCGGGTCCGGAGCGTACGTCGGCGTGCCGGTGTAGTCACGCAGGAACGGACCGTCGGGCTGCCGTGGCCGGAGCACCGGGGTGCCGAACCGGTCGGCGACCTCGACCGTCCCGGCGTCATAGGTCGCGATGACGCCGACGGGATCGACGTGACCGAAGACGTGGCGACCAGCGAGGGTGACACCGCCGAGCTCGAGCCACTCGCCCTCGCCGAGCTCGACGACGGCACCCTCGGGACCGTTGGACCACACGCCCGGGATCCCGGGGAACCGCTGCGGCCTGCGGCCCAGCCAGTGCAGGCCGGTGATCGCCAGGAAACCTTCGGGACTTCTCAGCTGGGCCTCCCGCTCATCGCGCCACCGCTGCCAGGCCTGCTCGAAAGTCACGCGCCGCACTCTACAAAGACTTGCGTTGCCAGGTCTTGCAATGGTCGCCGACTTTTACCCTCGGTTTTACCCCGTGTGTGCCTGGCCCTTCCCTCCCGCGAGGCGGACCAGGCGGACCGCACCGCGGGCCGCGGTGACCAGGACGAGGTACCAGATCGCCGCCACCGCCAGCAGCGGGATGATCAGATGGTTGCGCCCGTCGAGCGCCTGGACGACCCCGAGCAGATCGGTGATCGCGAGCACCGAGACCAGGCTGGTCGCCTGGAGCGTCGTCACCAGGATGTCGCCCAGCGCGTCGAGCCGGTCGCCGTTCGGGAGAGCCCTCGCCGCGTACGCCCCCAGCGCCAGCGCCAGCCCCGCGATCGCCGCGTAGACCGGCGTGACCAGCCGCACCGCGTCGATGTGCACCCCCGGGATCCCGAACGTGATGTCGGGGAAGACCAGCGCGACGTTGCTCCACAGCAGGAGCTGGACGAGCACCGGGATGCTGCCGAAGACCCAGACGTACGCCGCCGCGATCCCGCCCAGCAACGGGTTGCCCGACCGCTCCATCCTGACCACGACGAGCCCGATCGTCGCGGCCACCGCGAAGACCAGTGCGGTCAGCCGGATCGTGAGCCAGACACCGGCGAGGACGTCCGGATGGAGCAGATGGTCGACGACCTCGCCCGGGAGCAGGTTCTCGTTCCTCACCAGGCTCCACAGGAACCTGAGGAGGACGAGACCGAGGAGGGCTGCGATCACCCATTCGATCGCGCCGCGCTGGATCAGCAGGGTCGCGCCTGCCCGGCCGGTCCTGTCGGCGGCAACGGTCTCGGTCATCGCGGTGAACCATGGCGTCTCCTGGTGACCAGGAGGTTGCGATCAGCTGGTCTTTCCTTGAAATCGCCGAGTCGGCGCATCCGACCCTTCTCGCTCGCTTC
>NZ_JBHVKN010000297.1:0-4328 GCF_042798075.1 Nocardioides sp. NPDC057772 | reverse complement strand
GGCCGGCGGAGCCGCCTCCACCGCGGGCTTGGCGGTCCCGAGGATCTCGACCAGCGTCGCCGGTCGGATCCTGCGGAACTTGCGCGGCTGGGTGCGGGTGCGGTCGAGCACCGCGACCTCGAGATCCTTCGCGTCGATCTCACGGTCATCGGTGTCGGTGTGGCCGAGGGCCGCGACGGCGAGCTTGATGGCGTCCTCGAGCGAGGCGCCCTCGGTGTAACGCTCCTTCAGGTAACCACCGACCGCCTCGGCCGCACCGCCGATGGCGGCGAAGCCGTGCTCGTCGACGACCTGACCGTCGTAGGTGAGCCGGTAGAGCTGGTCGCCCGCCGCGGTGTCACCGATCTCGCCGACGAACAGCTCGACCTCATAGGGCTTCTCCCCGCCCGAGGAGAAGATGGTGCCGAGGGTCTGGGCGTAGGCGTTGGCCAGGCCGCGGCCGGTGACGTCGCGCCGGTCGTAGGCGTAGCCACGCATGTCGGCCAGCCGCACCCCCGCGATGCGGAGGTTCTCGAACTCGTTGTAGCGACCCACCGCGGCGAAGGCGATCCGGTCGTAGATCTCGCTCACCTTGTGGAGCGCCGCTGAGGGGTTCTCGGAGGCGAACACGATGCCGTCGGCGTACTGCAGCGAGACCAGGGCCCGGCCGCGGGAGATGCCCTTGCGCGCGAAGTCCGCGCGGTCACGCATCAACTGCTCGGGAGAGACGTAGAAGGGAGTGCTCATGGCTCAGGCCTCCAGCTCTGCGATGGGACCGTCGGGCCGCTGGAGCCTCCCGGCGATGACAGCCTCCGCGACGGCCGCGACCTCGGCGTCGGGCAGGGTGCGCCCGCCGTCGGCCGTGATGACGTGCACCAGCGGGAACAGCTTGCGGGACAGGTCGGGGCCCCCGGTGGCCGAGTCGTCGTCGGCGGCGTCGTAGAGCGCCTGGACCAGCACCGCGACCAAGGTCGCCTCGTCGAGGTCAGGGCGGTAGAGCTTCTTCAGGGCACCCTTGGCGAACAACGAGCCCGAACCCACGCCGGCGTATCCGGTCTGCTCGTAGCGGCCGCCGGTCGGGTCGTACCCATAGATCTTGCCGACCCCCGCGTCGGGGTCGAACCCGACGAAGAGCGGCACCACGACCAGGCCCTGCATGGCCATCGCGAGGTTGCCGCGGACGAGCGCTGAGAGGCGGCTGGCCTTGCCCTCGATGGAGAGGGTGGTGCCCTCGATCTTCTCGTAGTGCTCCAGCTCGGTCTGGAAGAGCTTGACCAGCTCGACCGCGAGGCCCGCGGAGCCGGCGATGCCGACCGCGGAGTATTCGTCGGACGGGAACACCTTGCGCATGTCGCGCTCGGCGATCAGGTTGCCCTGCGTCGCGCGCCGGTCACCGGCGATGATCACGCCACCGGGGAAGGTGGCCGCGACGATCGTGGTGCCGTGCGGGGCGAGGTCGCCCAGGTTGCCCGGGGCCGCGTTGTGCCCCGGGAGCAGCTCAGGCGACTGGGCGGTCAGGAAATCGGCAAAGGACGAGGTGCCCGGCGTCATGTAGGCCGCCGGGATGCGGGACTCCGACATCTGCTACTGCCCGCCCTTCTGGATGAAGGACTTCACGAAGTCCTCGGCATTGGTCTCCAGGACGTCGTCGATCTCGTCCAGAATGTCGTCGACGTCGGAGTCCAGCGCTTCCTTGCGCTCGTTGACGTCGGTCTCGGGCGCGGTCTCGACGGCCTCCTCGGTCTCGGAGGACTTCTTCGGCTGCTTCTGCTCCTGTGCCATGGCACCAACCTATCCACTAGGACCGACAAACCTGAGGCAACATTGCACGATTTCGCTGAGGGAGGAAGACGTACGTTCGAACAGGCCACCCTTCGGCACGCCGGCACCCTCTTCCGGGTGGTCGGGGACGGCCCCGAACAGGTCTAGGAACTGGTCAACCGGTTGAACAGGTCCATCGCCGTGTCGGAGGAGTCGAGCAGGCCGCCGACGTGCTTCTTGGTGCCCCGCAGCGGGTCGATGGTCGGCACCCGCTGCAGCGACTCGCGCCCGGGCAGGTCGAAGATGACCGAGTCCCAGCTGGCCGCGGCGACGTTCTCGGAGTACTTCTCCAGGCAACGACCGCGGAAGTAGGCGCGGGTGTCGGTCGGCGGGTCGTGCATCGCCTTCTCGACCAGGTCGTCGGTGAGCAGACGCTCGATCCGCCCGGCGCGGACCAGACGGTGGTAGAGGCCCTTCTCCGGGCGGATGTCGGCGTACTGCAGGTCGATGAGGTGGAGCTTGGGGTCGTCCCACTCCAGGCCGTCGCGGTCGCGGTAGCCGAGCAGCAGCTTGTATTTCGCCACCCAGTCGAGCTCGGTGGCGCACTCCATCGGGTCGCGCTCGAGGCGGTCGAGCACCGACTCCCAGCGCTCGAGCACGTCCTTGGTCTGGTGGTCCGCGTCGGAGCCGTAGCGCTCCTCGACGAACTTCTTGGCCAGGTCCAGGTATTCCATCTGGAGCTGGACACCGGTCAGCTTGCGACCGTCCTTGAGCGTGATCAGGGTCTTCAGGGTCGGGTCGTGGGAGACCGCGCGCAGCGCCGAGACCGGGCCGTCGACGCTGAGGTCGCGGGTGATGTAGCCGTCCTCGATCATGGCGAGCACCAGCGACGTACTCCCGACCTTGAGGTAGGTCGAGACCTCGGCCAGGTTGGCGTCGCCGAGGATCACGTGGAGGCGGCGGTATTTCTCCGGGTCGGCGTGGGGCTCGTCGCGGGTGTTGATGATCGGCCGCTTGAGCGTGGTCTCCAGCCCGACCTCGACCTCGAAGAAGTCGGCTCGCTGGGAGATCTGGAAGCCGTGCTTGGGGCGCTCCTGGCCGATCCCCACCCGTCCGGCGCCGGCGAAGACCTGCCGGGAGACGAAGAACGGGGTCAGGTGCTTGACGATGTCGGCGAACGCGGTGCTGCGGCGCATGAGGTAGTTCTCGTGCGCGCCGTAGGAGACGCCCTTGTTGTCGGTGTTGTTCTTGTAGAGGTGGATCTGCGGGTTGCCCGGCAGCCGCACGGCCGCACGGGAGGCGTCGAGCATGACCTGCTCGCCGGCCTTGTCCCAGCGCACCGCGTCGAGCGGGTTGGTCACCTCGGGGCAGGAGAACTCCGGGTGGGCGTGGTCGACGTAGAGCCGGGCACCGTTGGTGAGGATCACGTTGGCCAGGCCCAGGTCCTCGTCGGTGAGCTGGCTGGGGTCGGCCACCTGACGCGACATGTCGAAGCCGCGCGCGTCACGCAGCGGCGACTCCTCCTCGAAGTCCCAGCGCGCTCTCCTCGCCTTCAGGGTCGAGGATGCGTACGCATTGACGACCTGCGAGGAGGCCACCATCGGGTTGGCCTGAGGCTGTCCGGCCACGGAAATTCCGTATTCGACCTCCGTGCCCATCACCCGTCGTACGCTCATGCCTGCAAGGCTACCGGCCACGTGCGCGAAGGCACGTGAGCATCCACACGCCACGCTGAGGTTGCCCCAGGTTGTTCGGCTGGGCGGCACCGGGAGGAGACCGTTGGTGAAAGGCTGTGTGCCGGGTCTACGTCGGCGACGGAGTCAGGTCATGGTGAGGTTGGGCCATGGGCACTCCTGAGATCCGGCGGGCCACCGCCGACGACCTCGACGATCTCTTCTCGATCTGTCTGCTGACCGGGGCGTCGGGCGAGGACGCCACCGAGTTCTACGACGACCCGCGGTTGCCGGGGAACATCTACGCCGCTCCCTACATCGTGCTGCGTCTCGGGCTCGGTTTCGTGGCGGTCGACGCCGACGGCGTGGTGGGCTACGTCGTCGGCACCCCGTTCACCCGTGCCTTCGAGAAGGAGTGCGAGGAGGACTGGTGGCCCGCGCTGCGCGTGGTCAACCCCGACCCCGGCCCCGACCACGACCGCAACGACTGGAACGCCCGCCTGCGCTCGTTGATCCATCGGCCGGTGCGTACGCCTGGCGAGCTGCTGAGCGACTACCCGGCGCACCTGCACATCAACCTGCTCCCCCGCGCCCAGGGCCAAGGTGTGGGCAAGGAGCTGATCGGCATGATGCTCGGCTCCTTCCACGTCGCGGGCGTACGCGGCGCCCACCTCGGCGTCAGCACCGCCAACACCCGGGCCGTCGGTTTCTACCGTCGCCTGGGGTTCACGACCATCGCCGAAACAGAGGACACGCTGCTTCTCGGGGTCCAGTGGACCGGTGAGATGGAAGAGTGAGCCGGTATGGGACTCATGGGGCTGTGGGAAGCGCGGGTGGTGCCGCGGATCGTCGACCGCACGTGCGGGATCGCTCAGCTCGAGCCGCTGCGTGAGAAGGCGTGTGAGGGCCTTCGCG
>NZ_JBHVKN010000296.1:0-4333 GCF_042798075.1 Nocardioides sp. NPDC057772 | reverse complement strand
CTCGCCGAGGGTGGCGTGCCGGTGGTCGAGCTGACGCTGCGTACGCCGGTGGCGCCGACGTCGATCTGCGTACGCAGCCTGGTCGATCCGGTGAGCTTGTCGATCCAGAACGGGCGGGCGGTGTCCCAGGAGTCCTGCCGCCAGGCGAACTCGGGATAGAGCGCCTTCGCAGTGACCAGCATCTCGACCCCGGCGCGGATCGGGTCGAACCGGTCGCGGTCCTGGATCGTGACCTGCACGCCGCCGCACACCTTGCCGGCGTGCTTGTTGACCGACGGGTTGAAGTAGGCCTCCCGGAACGTCACGCCCGGCAGGTTCGCCTCCTCCAGCGCAGCGGCCCAGCGGTGGTCGACGAACGGTGCCCCGATCAGCTCGAACGGCTTGGTGGTGCCGCGCCCCTCGGAGAGGTTGGTGCCCTCGAACATGCAGGTGCCGGGGTAGGCCAGTGCGGTGTCCGGCGTCGGCATGTTGGGGCTGGGCAGGATGAAGTCGAGACCGGTGTCGGCGTACAGCGTCCGTCTCCGCCACCCGGAGACCTGCACGATGTCGAGCTGTGCCAGCCTCCCGCCGGCGTGCTCCTCGAGGAACTCGCCGTCGAAGAACCGGGCCAGCTCGCCCACCGACATCCCGTGCTGCTGGACGATCTCGCGGGCGCCCACGCCCGAGGTGTACGCCGCGGTCATCATCGGTCCGCGGGCCACGCCGCCCACGGGGTTGGGCCGGTCGAGGACGACGAAGCGCTTGCCGGTCGCGACCGCCGCCTGCATCGCCGTCCACATCGTCCAGATGTAGGTGTAGAACCGGGAGCCGACGTCCTGGATGTCGAAGACGACGGTTTCCACGTCGGCCGTGGTGAACAGCTCGCGCATCTTCGCCACGTTCGCGCCGTAGGCGTCGTAGACGGTCAGCCCGGTGCGCTCGTCGACGAAGGTGCCCTCCGAGCCGCCCGCCTGGGCGGTGCCGCGGAAGCCGTGCTCGGGGCCGAAGACACCGGCGATCTGCACGGCCCCCGACTCGTGCATCTCGTCGACGATGTTGCGCAGGTTGCGGAGCACGCCGGTGGGGTTGGTGATGATGCCGACCCGCTCGCCCGCCAGCATCGACCAGCCCTCGGATGCGGCCCGGTCGGCTCCTGACCGGACGGCCTCGCGCCCGAGCGGCTCGACGGTCGGGCCGGGCGTCTCCGTCGCGCCCGCTGCCCCGGACGAGCCAGGGAGAAGTGGAGTCGCCGCGGCGCCGGCCGCGACGGCGCCGAGGAGGCGGCGTCGGTCGATCCTGGGGACTTCAGTGCTCATGGGCGCTCCTGTGCCGAGGGGGAGGATCACCTTGCAGGCTAGCCCTGAAGGCGTCGAACGGCAGGCGATTCGACCGTTCGTCGTGGCAGATCGACCGTTCGTCGTCGTGCCGGTCGGATGGGCTGGACACGGTAGGTGAATGTGACCAAGGTCACACATCGCCCCATCTCACTCGACAGATCTCGGAGGTGACCCATGCCGTCCTCGTCCAAGGGCTCGTGGATCCTTGTCGGGATTCTCCTGTTCGCGGCGGCAGCACCGTCACTCGCGGTGCCGCTGTACGCGAAGGAGGACCCGACGCTCGCCGGATTCCCGTTCTACTTCTGGTTCCAGCTCGTCTTGATCCCCTGCTCGGTCCTGTTCACGACCATCGCCTATTTCGTCGCGAAGGCCGCGTTCCGGCGCGACCGTGCCGCCGCCGGGCGCCCGTGGAAGGAGGGCGGCCAGTGAGCGCGGTCGCAGTCTCCGTCTTCGCCTTCCTCTTCCTGCTCGTCACGATCCTCGGCTTCTCCGCCGCCCGCTGGCGCCGGGCGAAGTCGCTGGACAACCTCGACGAGTGGGGCTTGGGCGGTCGTGGCTTCGGTACGTTCGTGGCCTGGTTCCTCATCGGCGGCGATCTCTACACGGCCTACACCTTCATCGCGGTCCCGGCGACGCTGTTCGCCGGCGCCGCCGTCGGCTTCTTCGCCGTCCCCTACACGATCCTCGTCTACCCGATCATCTTCGCCTTCCTGCCGAAGCTGTGGTCGGTCTCGCACAAGCACGGGTACGTCACCCCGGCCGACTTCGTCACCGGCCGCTACGGGTCCAAGTCCCTCGGTCTCGCGGTCGCGCTGACCGGCCTGCTCGCCACGATGCCCTACATCGCGCTGCAGCTGGTGGGCATGGAGGTCGTGCTCGAGGTGATGGGGCTGCAGAGCGACTCCTCGAACTGGTTCGTCCGGGATCTGCCGCTCTTCATCGCGTTCGCGGTGCTTGCTGCCTACACGTACTCCTCCGGGCTGCGGGCGCCGGCGCTGATCGCGTTCGTGAAGGACTCGCTGATCTACATCGTGATCATCGTCGCGATCGTCTACATCCCGTCGCAGATCGGCGGCTGGGGCAACATCTTCGAGACGGTGCAGACCAGCTTCGACACCTTCAACACCGAGAACGCGGATGCGATCGCCGCCGGCGACGCGGCGCCGAAGGCGCTCTTCCCGACGCAGGCCGCCGGTCAGTGGGCCTATGCCTCGCTCGCTCTCGGCTCGGCGCTGGCACTGTTCATGTACCCGCACTCGATCACCGGCGTCCTCTCCACCCGCAGCCGCAACGTGATCCGTCGCAACGCCTCGCTGCTGCCGGCCTACTCGTTCCTGCTGGGCCTCCTGGCGCTGCTCGGGTTCGTCGCCCTCGCCGCGGGTGTCATGGTCGGTGACCCGCCGAACCCGCAGCTCGCGATCCCGCAGCTCTTCGAGGACCAGTTCCCGGCGTGGTTCGCGGGCGTGGCGTACGCGGCGATCATCATCGGTGCGCTGGTGCCGGCGGCGATCATGTCGATCGCGGCCGCGAACCTGTGGACGCGCAACATCTACAAGGCCTACCTGAAGCCCGACGCGACCCCGCAGGACGAGGCCAAGCAGGCCAAGATCGTGTCGCTGATCGTGAAGTTCGGGGCACTGATCTTCGTGCTGGCGCTGTCCAAGTCGTACGCCATCAACCTGCAGCTTCTCGGCGGCGTCTGGATCCTGCAGACGCTGCCCGCGATCGTCGTCGGGCTCTACACCCGGTGGTTCCACCGCTGGGCGGTCCTGGCCGGCTGGGCGGTCGGGATGGCGTACGGAACGTACGTGGCGTACGGCGTCTCCTCACCCACGCAGGAGCACTTCGGCGGACCGCTGGCGCCGTTCCCCGGCACGCAGACCCCGATCTACATCGCGCTCACCGCGTTCCTGCTGAACGTCATCGTGGTGGTCGTGCTGACCCCGATCCTGAGGGCGCTCGGGGTGCCCGACGGCGAGGACGCCACGGTGGCCTCGGACTACTCGGTCGACGCCGGGGACGAGGGCGTCGTCGACGAGTTGAGCTCGACGACGGAAGTTCGCTAGAGATCCGAGCAAAGTCCCGCAAACACGTCCCAGTGGCGTGTTTGCGGGACTTCTTCCATATCTCCGACGTAACTGCAACGTCAACGCACGCAACGACGTAACAGGTATCGAAAGGGTCTGAATCCGGACCGATCTCGGGAGCGTCCATGTGGGGCAATGAGGCAGTGACGGCCTCGACGAGCAGTCGAGGCGGCGGTGTTCGCCGGGCCGTGACGGCTCGCCATGCCCTGTCCGAGCCCGCGACCGAGCGTGATGATGAGCAACGGATCCATGCAGGCGATTGGGCGCCGGGGGGCGTCGTCTGCGTGGATCTACCACCGGGCGTGACAGTGGCAGATCCTCGGGACTGCCGATCCGCCCGGTCCGACGGGTGGGGCTATGAGTGCGCCCAGGACCGCGCTCGCCCCGCCCGGCGGGACCCCGTCCGCGCCGCCGCGATCCCCGAGCGCTCGGGCGCCGGGTGTAGGCGCTGACGGGGTCCCGCATCTCGTGACAGGCAACTCGCGACAGGAGAACGCAATGAGCTCGAAGGCACTCGGGAGGCTTCGGCGGTCGGTGGTGGTGACCCTGCTGGCGGGTGCCTTCGTGGCCGCCGGTGCCGGGGTCGCCCGCGCCGACTCGGAGCCGATCAAGGCTCCTGATCGTGGACCCGTGGCTCCGGTGACGATCTCAGGGGCGATGGCGGGAAGCGACGCGAGTGTGACGGTGGCGACCGACGGGACCGCAGTGGTGGTCAGCGGTCGTGCGCACCTCGAGTCCCCGATCGATCAGGCCAACAGCGGCGTGGTTCACCATGACGAGGACACCGGTTCGCCGCTCGGTCGTGGTCGCGACCTCGGTCTCGACTCGGACTTCCTGGGCGTGGCCGGGGGAGCCACTGGTGACTCCTCGTCCATGGATGTCGTCGGCACGGTGCGGATCGGGATCGAGAAGCACTACTACGTCCCGCGC
>NZ_JBHVKN010000295.1:0-4412 GCF_042798075.1 Nocardioides sp. NPDC057772 | reverse complement strand
CGTCAACATGGACTTCTGGACCGAGTGGGCGACCGCGCTGGACGCCTATGCCGCCAAGCAGGGCCGCGAGGACTTCTTCATGTTCGGCGAGGTCTACTCCGCCGACAGCGACATCACCTCCCGGTACGTCACCCGCGGCCGCCTCGACGCCACCTTGGACTTCCCCTTCCAGGACGCCGCCCGCGCCTACGCCTCGCTCGGCGCCCCGGCCGACCGGCTCGCAGGAGTCTTCGCCGACGACTACAAGTACGCCACCGACAAGGCCAACGCCTACGAGCAGGTCACCTTCCTCGGCAACCACGACATGGGCCGGATCGGCACCTTCCTCGCGGCCGACCACCCGGACGCGACCGACGCCGAGCTCGTCCGGCGCGCCCGGCTCGCCAACGAGCTGATGCTCCTCTCCCGTGGCAACCCGGTCGTCTACTACGGCGACGAGCAGGGCTTCACCGGTGCCGGTGGCGACAAGGATGCCCGCCAGACGCTCTTCGCCTCAGAGGTCGCCGACTACCTCGACGACGACCAGCTGGGCACCGACCGCACCCATGCGTCGGACGCGTACGACACCAGCCACCCGATCTACACCGCGATCGCCGCGCTCGCGAAGCTGCGCAAGGACCACCCGGCGCTGACCGACGGCACCCAGAGGGAGCTCCACGCCGAGGACTCCGTCTACGCCTTCTCCCGCACCGGCGAGGACCGCGAGTACGTCGTCGCGGTCAACAACGCGACCGAGGCGAAGACCGTCAGCCTGCCCGTGGAGTCGGCTGGTTTCGAGACGATCTACGGTGGCGACGCGACCCCGACCGCGGCCGACGGCAAGATCACCGTGACCGTCCCGGCGCTCTCGTCGGTGGTACTGCGCGCCCAGGCCGAGCTCCCCGACGCCGGCGCGAAGCCCACCCTGACGCTGACCGCTCCCGAGGCGGGCGCCACCGGGACGGTCACCCTCTCCGCCGACCCGGGGGAGACCGCCGGCGCCCGCGTCGTCTTCGCCGCCCAGATCGGCAGCGGGAAATGGCGCACCCTCGGTTCCGTCGACCACGCTCCCTACAAGATCACCCAGTACGTCCCGGCGACGGTCGCCGAGGGCACCGCGCTGCGCTACAAGGCCGTGGTCGTCGACCGCGACGGACGCACCGCGAGCGACCTCGCCGAGACCACCGCCGGACAGGCACCCGCCGCCGAGAGGCCGAGCGCCGTCGACCGTGACTACGCGGTCGTGCACTACCGGCGCACCGACGGCGACTACACCGGCTGGCGGCTGCGGGCCGGTGACCAGAGCGCGGAGTTCAGCGGCCGCGACGCCTACGGCGCGTTCGCCTGGATCAAGCTGCCCGAGGGCGCGTCCTCGGTGACGTACACGGTCGAGAAGGACGGCACCGCCGACGGCGGCCAGCGGACGATCGACCTCGCCGAGACGGGCGAGGTCTGGGTCGAGGCCGGCAGCGACGGACAGCAGGCCGCCAGGCCCGACGGGATCTACCCGGCGCCCGACACCTCGAAGGCCGTGATCCACTTCCACCGCCCCGACGGCGACTACGACGGCTGGGGGCTGCACACCTGGACCGGTGCCGCGAACCCCACCGAGTGGTCCAAGCCGCTGCAGCCCACCGGCAAGGACGCCTACGGCGTCACCTTCGAGGTGCCGCTCGTCGACGGCGCCACCTCGCTCAACTACATCGTCCACAAGGGCGACGAGAAGGACATCCCCAACGACCGCTCGCTCGACCTGGCGACGTACGGGCACGAGGTGTGGCTCAACTCGGGCGACACCGGCTATCTGCTGCCGTCGGTCGGTTCCGCCCCCGAGCTCGACCTGACCAAGGCGCACGCGCAGTGGATCGACGAGACCACCGTCGTGCTGCCGAAGGAGAAGGCGAGCGGCTCGGCGCTGTCCACGCAGCTGGTCTACGACCGCGACGGCGGGATCACCGTCGAGGACGGCGCGCTCAGCAGCGAGGGCCGCTGGCTGCGGCTCCGGGGAGCGTCGCTGACCGACGAGCAGAAGGCACGGTTCCCACACCTGAAGGAGTACGCCGCGTTCACCGTCGACACCCGTGACCGCGACCGGATCCGGGAGGCACTGGCCGGCCAGGTCGTGCTCACCCAGCGCATCGGCAACGGTGCCCTGGTCACCGGCACCGGCGTGCAGTCCCAAGGCATCCTCGACGACCTCTACGCCGCGAAGGCGGAGAAGGCGTCGCTCGGACCGGTGTTCGAGGACGGCAAGGTGACCTTGTCCGTGTGGGCGCCGACCGCCCACGAGGTGAAGCTCGAGCTCGACGGCAAGACGGTGCGGATGCGCCGCGACCACGCCAGCGGCGTCTGGTCGGCGACCGGCTCGGCAACCGCCTGGCGCGGCAAGGAGTACCGCTACGTCGTGAGGGTGTGGGCGCCGAGCGTG
Source organism: Nocardioides sp. NPDC057772 (assembly GCF_042798075.1). Classification (NCBI taxonomy): domain Bacteria; kingdom Bacillati; phylum Actinomycetota; class Actinomycetes; order Propionibacteriales; family Nocardioidaceae; genus Nocardioides; species Nocardioides sp. NPDC057772. The sequence goes on along the minus strand of NZ_JBHVKN010000295.1, from coordinate 2,005 downwards.
CAGAAGGTCGTCACCAACAAGGTCACCGACCCCTACTCGGTCGCGCTCACCGCCGACTCCGAGCGCAGCCTGGTCGTCGACCTCGGCGATCGATCGCTCGCCCCGAAGGGTTGGTCGACGCTGAAGAAGCCGAAGGCGGTCGCGATGAAGGACGCCCAGATCCAGGAGCTCCACATCCGCGACTTCTCCGTCGAGGACGAGACCAGCGACCACCCCGGCCGCTATCTCGCCTTCACCGACAAGGACAGCGACGGCTCGAAGCACCTGCGCGAGCTGGCCGAGTCCGGCACGTCGTACGTCCACCTGCTGCCGGCCTTCGACATCGCCACCATCCCGGAGGAGAAGTCCGACCAGACCACCCCCGACTGCGACCTCGCGTCCTATGCGGCCGACAGCGACAAGCAGCAGGAGTGCGTCGCCGCGGCGGCAGCCCGGGATGCGTACAACTGGGGCTACGACCCCTACCACTACACCGTCCCGGAGGGTTCCTACGCCAGCGACCCGGACGGCACCGACCGGACGGTCGAGTTCCGGCAGATGGTGAAGTCGCTCAACGAGGACGGCCTGCGGGTCGTGATGGACGTGGTCTACAACCACACCACCAGCAGCGGCCAGGCGAAGACGTCCGTGCTCGACCGGATCGTGCCCGGCTACTATCAGCGGCTGCTGTCCGACGGCTCCGTCGCCACCTCCACCTGCTGCGCCAACACCGCCCCGGAGAACGCGATGATGGGCAAGCTCGTCGTCGACTCGATCGTCACCTGGGCCAGGGACTACAAGGTCGACGGCTTCCGCTTCGACCTGATGGGTCACCACCCCAAGGCCAACATGCTGGAGGTCCGTGAGGCCCTCGACGCCCTGACCCTCGAGAAGGACGGCGTCGACGGGAAGAGCATCATCCTCTACGGCGAGGGCTGGAACTTCGGCGAGATCGCCGACGACGCCCGCTTCGTGCAGGCCACCCAGAAGAACATGGCCGGCACCGGCATCGCGACGTTCAGCGACCGAGCCCGCGACGCCGTACGCGGTGGCGGCCCCTTCGACGCCGATCCGGGTGTCCAGGGCTTCGCGAGCGGTCTCTACACCGACCCGAACTCCTCACCCGTCAACGGCACCGAGGCGGAGCAGCGGGCGCGGCTGCTGCACTACCAGGACCTGATCAAGGTCGGGCTGTCCGGCAACCTCGCCGACTACTCGTTCACCGACACCGACGGTCGCCGGGTGACCGGGGCGGAGGTCGACTACAACGGCTCGCCGGCAGGCTATGCGGACGAGCCCGGCGACGCGCTCGCCTACGCCGATGCCCACGACAACGAGTCCCTCTACGACGCGCTCGCCTTCAAGCTGCCCGCGTCCACGAGCACCGCGGACCGTGCCCGGATGCAGGTGCTCGCGATGGCGACCGCCGCGCTCTCGCAGGGACCGGCGCTCTCCCAGGCCGGCACCGACCTGCTGCGCTCGAAGTCGCTGGACCGCAACTCCTACGACTCCGGCGACTGGTTCAACGCGATCCACTGGGACTGCGAGGACGGCAACGGCTTCGGGCGAGGGCTGCCTCCGGCGGCCGACAACAAGGACAAGTGGCCCTATGCCAAGCCGCTGCTCGCCTCGGGGGCCGTCCCCGGCTGCTCGGACATCGAGGGTTCCTCGGCCGCCTACCAGGACCTGCTGAGGATCCGTACGGACGAGCCGGCCTTCCATCTGGCCACGACGGGACAGGTCCAGGAGAAGCTGTCCTTCCCGCTCTCGGGGAAGGACGAGACCCCGGGCGTGATCACCATGCGCCTGGGTGACCTGGTGGTCGTCTTCAACGCGACCACGACGACGCAGCAGCAGACCGTGAAGGACGCCGAGGGCGCCGGCTACCGCCTGCACCCGACGCAGGCCACCGGCTCCGACGAGGTCGTGAAGTCATCCGCCTTCGACGCGGACTCCGGCACCTTCACGGTGCCCGCGCGGACGGTGGCGGTCTTCACCCGCTGACGAGAGGAAAACGACGCGGCCC
>NZ_JBHVKN010000294.1:0-4447 GCF_042798075.1 Nocardioides sp. NPDC057772 | reverse complement strand
AAATTCTCGGCGGAGCCCGGTGTCAAGGACCGCGAAGCGGCCGGCGAAGCCGGCGGCCGAAGGCCGTCATCTCGACAAGCTCGATACATCGCCTTGACTCCGGGGTTCGTCGAGAACACCCTCCGTAACGGGTCGGCGGCCACCAGTCTTCAGTTGACCGTCCGCCCCGTCAGAACCTCTGGGTTCTGAGCAAGCCATGTATCCATCTCGTCCTCCCGCACAGCCGCCCACAGCTCACGACCCTTGCGCTTGTCGAGACGGACCACACTCTGCGCGCCTTCTCGCCCCAGCCCAGCCACCGGAGCAGTGAAGAACGTCAGGTCTGAAGAGGGCATCCGGGCCAGGTCGAGAGCCAGGCCCCGGAGGTCGCCTCCGGAGAAGCCGGAGTCGACGGTCAGGTGGCGGGTGATGATGTCGAGGAGGTCGTAGGCCTTCTTGGGGTCCTTCGGGTCGACGCTCTGCCGCAGGCCGCGAAGGATGGAGCGGAGCACGTACTGCTGGCGCTTCACGCGATCCAGGTCGCCGCCGGGGAGGCCGTAGCGCTGGCGTACGTAGAGCAGAGCCTCCTCGCCGCTGAGTCGGTGGGTGCCTTTGGTCCAGGTGCGGTCGCGCGCTGAGTCGTGGACGGTCTCCGGGACGTAGACCTCGACGCCGCCGAGGAGGTCGCCGATCTCCTCGAAGCCGGCCCAGTCGACCCAGGCGACGTGGTCGATGCGTACGCCGGTGAGCTTCTCGACCGTCTGCACGCTGAGTCGCGGCCCGCCCTGGGAGAAGGCGGCGTTGATCTTGGCCTCGCCGTGGCCGGGGATCCGCACCCACGAGTCGCGGGGGAGGGAGACGACCGAGGCCGAGCGGCGGTCCGCGCTGAGATGGAGCAGCATCATCGTGTCGGCGCGCTGCTCACCGGGCGTCCACGACGCGGTGGCCTCGGTGCCGGTGGTCGCCTCGCCGCCGGTGCGGCCGTCGGTGCCGAGCAGCAGGATGTTCATCGCCCCTTCGGCGCCGCCGCTCGCCGGCTCCGGGCGCTCCTCGAGGCCCGCGAAGACGTCGACGGTCCGGACCTGCTCGTCGAGGCGGTGGGCGAGATACCAGCCGGTGCCGGCGACGGCGCCGACGAGCACGACGAACGCGATCCCGACGCCGAGCCAGATGCGCGACTTCTTCATGGCCGTCCTCAGGGGTGGGGGTCGAGGGCGCCTAGAGGCTAGTGGTCGCTATTCGCGGTCGTCGAGGTGGTCCTCCCACGAGCGCCGCAGGATCGTCGGTACGCCGTTGGCCAGCGCCCCGCGCAGCGCGTCGAGCTGCCCGCCGTCGAGCGCGATCCGCGGAAACGCACGGCCGACCTCGAGGGCGAAGGCCTGGCCACGGGTGGCAAGCTTCGGGGCCTCGGCGAGATACGCATCGACGTAGGGGCGCAGCAGATGGGCCTGCTCGGCTATCCACATCCCCGATGCCAGCGCGCCGAAGCGGCGGTTGTCGACGCCGGGGGCGCGCATCGCCTCCCAGGCGGCGTCCTTCGCGATGGTCGACGGTCGCGCGGCCAGGGCCCGGAGCGCGCCGAGGTCTCCCTCGACGGTGCCGTCGCGATCGCGTTCGGCGGCGATGAAGCGCGCGTCGGCCTCGCCGAGCGAGGCGAGGCGCACGACGGCCTCCCAACGGGTGGTCGGCAGCAACGCGATGCTGCCCGCGACCTTGTCGGCGTCGAGCCAGTCGCGCAGCATCTCGGCCTCCGCGCTGGTCGCAGCGAGGTTCGCGACCCAGGCCAGAGCGCGCTGATCGTCGTCCGGGGAGGCCTTCAGCCCTGCGGCGGACGCGGCGGCGACGCGCGCCACGGCGCCGGCCGCTCGGGAGGCCGGCACCCGATGCGGGATCACCACGGTCCGGGCCTCCGAGAGCACGCCCTCGATGATGTCGGGGCGGGTCTCCGTGGGCAGGTGGGCCTCGACCAGGTCGAGGAAGTCGTCGGCCGACAGGTCGCGCGAGCGCACCAGGAGAGCGACAGAGGACCAGAGCACGGCGCGGACGAGCGGGTCCTCGAGACGGGAGAGCCCGCCGGAGAGCGACTCCCACGACTCCGGGTCGAGCCGGAGCCCGGCGAAGGTCTCGCCGCCCGCGTTGGGCACGACCACGAGCCCGGTGAACTCCGACAGCCGCACCGGCTCGCCGCCCAGCTCGACCCGCTTGCGACCGACGAGCTGGAGCGCGGAGTCGTAGGCGGCGACCGTGAACGCATGCGGCCGGCTCCCCACGCGTTCCAGGACGGGCACGTCCCCGTCGCGCCGCACGGTCAGGGTGTCGAAACCCGGTCGCCGCAGCCAGGCCTCCACCCAGCCGCGTACGTCCTTCGACGAGCACTCCGTGAGCGACTCGACGAAGTCGGCCAGGGTGGCGTTGGCGAAACGGAAGCGGGTCAGGTGGCGGTTGACCCCGGCCATGAACTCCTCGTCACCCAGCCAGAACGCGAGCTGCACCAGGCAGGCGCCGCCCTTCGCGTAGGAGATGCCGTCGAAGATGGTGGCGGCGGTGTCCACGTCGGGTACGTCATCGGCCAGCGGGGCGACCGGATGGGTCGAGCGGCGCGCGTCGGAACGGTAGCCCCACGGCTTGCTCCGCACCTCCACCTCGACCCGCAGGTCCGAGAAGCCGGCCCCGGCCTCCGCGACCCGGTAGCCCATGTAGTCGGCGAACGACTCCTGCAGCCAGGTGTCCTCCCACCAGGTCATCGTCATCGAGTCTCCGAACCACATGTGCGACATCTCGTGGGCGATGATCACCGCACGGATCGCGCGCTGGGTGTCGGTGATCGCGCCGCGCGGCAGCAGCTCGTCGCGGTAGGTCACGCACCCCGGCATCTCCTGGGCACCCCAGTTGAGCCCCGGCACGAAGACCTGGTCGTAGGAGTCGAAGGGATAGGGCTCGTCGATGAGATCGGCGTAGTGGGCGTAGCACGCCTCGGTCGTACGTCGCAGCTCGGTCGCGTCGCGGTCCAGCTCGGTCGCCAGCGAACGCCGGGCGTGCCAGCCGAAGTCGAGGCTCCCCCTGGAATCGAGCTCAGCGGACCAGCGCACCGAGTGCCACGGTCCTGCGGCGACCACCAGCAGTGCCGGCGGGATCGGGGGAGTGGGTGCGAAGACCCAGCGGCCGGCATCGTGCGAGACGACGGCCCCGTTGGCGAGGACGGTGTCGCCCGGGTCGGCGGTGACCGAGACCGCGAACGACGCCTTCAGGTCGTTCTGATCGAAGCAGGCGAAGACCTTGGGGGCGTTGTCCATGCCCAGGTAGGCGGACACGTAGCGCGAGCCGTCGACCGGGTCGGTGAACGTGTGCATCCCGTCGCCGTCGGTCGTGTAGGGCAGCGTCGCGGCGACCTCCACGACGTTGACCTCCTCGGTCGACAGCCCGGTCAGGCGCATCCGCCCACCGTCGTACGCAGCATCGACGGCCTCCCCGTTGACGACCAGCGACACCTCGAGCGCACCCTTCAGCTCCAGGAACGTCTCGGCGGTCGTGGATCGGAACCGGACCCCGGATTGGCTCCGGAAGGTGTCGAGGCCGGTGAGGTCGAGATCCAGGGTGTAGGAGATGGAGGTGAGCACGCCGGCCCGCTCGCGGGCCTCGTCGAGTGTGAGGGACACGACCTCCAACGTACGTCCTCGCAGGTCAGCACGCGCGCGCATTTCGCTGTGAGCGTGATGCGGGGATAGTCTGTGGCAGTTGCCTCGGCGAGGGAGCGCCTCGCGCTCCGTGATCGACAAGGTGGACGTCTCTTCGCAGAGACGCCGTGCCTTCGTCGCACGGCCTTCGTTGGACCAGCCGGGCGCCATTGACGTCAGCACCACTCATCGAGGAGTTCAACGCATGTCCAGCGAGAAGATCGTCGCCGAGAAGCGCACCGAGTTCGGCAAGGGTGCCGCTCGCCGCATCCGCCGTGAGAACAAGATTCCGGCGGTCGTCTACGGCCACGGCGCCGACCCGATCCACCTGACCCTGCCGGGCCACGCCACCATGATGGCGCTCAAGCACCACGGTGCCAACGCGCTGCTGGAGCTGGACATCGAGGGCAAGAAGCAGCTCGCCCTGACCAAGCAGGTCCAGGTCGACGACGTCCGCCGCGTCATCGAGCACGTCGACTTCGTCGCCGTCCGCGCGGGCGAGAAGGTCACCGTCGACATCGTCGTCAACGTCGTGGGCGACGCCGCCTCCGGCACCATGGTCGTCACCGACGCCAACACCCTGACCGTCGAGGCCGAGGCCACCCACGTGCCGGAGAGCCTCGAGGTCAACATCGAGGGCCTCGAGATCGGCACCCAGATCCTGGCCGGCCAGGTCGAGCTGCCCAAGGGCACCACCCTCGTGACCGACCCGGAGACCCTGGTCGTCAACATCACCGAGGCGCGCACCATCGAGGAGCCCGTCGCCGACGAGGCCGCCGAGGGTGAGTCCGCCG